>CALZGI010000098.1 GCA_945786855.1 Thermodesulfovibrionia bacterium
AACCCGGAGTATACAAAGCTCTACGAGGTCTGGTTTCCCGGCGCCCACGCTGATGTCGGCGGAGGCTACGGAGATTCCGATGAACTCTCGGGAATTTCATTAAACTGGATGATCGGATTGCTGGCGAAAAGTTATAATTTCAATACAACGACACCACGAGTTAAAGAAAACCCGAAAGGCCTGGCACACTGGTCAATAGGCGATTTCCCTGCAAATACAGGCAGTGAGTGTGAAGACCGTCCCTTTCCACCCGTCGACCGGGCCCACTCGAGTTTCTTCGAGCGTAAGGACTCTTCTCCGGTGCCCATTCGCAGAGAAGGGAGAGAGGAAACTTTAGGTTACCCGATTACATGTCCGGCCAAGTAGCTGTTGATTGGCAATATGCGATAGAGATTAACTCAGTGCTTGGAAAGGAAGATAGAGCAGATCAATACCTGACAATCAGCTGCACAGGGCAAATTACTCGCATCGCGTCTGATTTACCTGTGAGCTCAGCATTATCTGTGACAACTTATTGAGAGGAGGGGATAACTATGTATTCATTTAAGGCAGTTAATGTTATTGTTTTATCATTGGTTTTTTCCCTGTACGGCTGCACGGCTACAAAGCCCGGATTGATCACCACACTTGAGGATTTAAATACTGAATCACAAAAAGAGGGTTTAATCAAAGTTCCACAGTATAGGGTAATTTCCGTGCCCGGCCAGCTCCCCTTTACAGATGTTGGAGGCCTTTATTTTTATAAAACCAAGAGGAAACCTTCATCGGCTATCGGCCTGAGCCCGGATACTAGTTTCATTGCAGAAAATATAATTGAAAGCACGTGTGGCAAAGACTGTCTCATCGCTATACGGGACAATTTAATCAATGTGCGGAAAGCAGCACTAAATTTATTGGATGACAAGATAAAACTTACGAACGCAATGTATGGTCAAGCACCGCCTGAAAATGCAAGTGCAGCGGAAATTGCAAAATATAACGCTGAAATAACATCAGCTAAAGATAAATATGAGATTACACGAGCCGGGTTTGATGCTCTGCAGGATCAGGTTGCAAAAGCAGTAAAAGATACCGGGGTATTTATTTACAGATGGTCTGCGAGTTCAAATATAGAGGGGTCTGCCGATCTTGGCAGCATACTGAGCGCATCAAAACACAAACAGGAAATCTATAACGGGTTTGCTCTACTCAGCAGTTTGCGTACGGCAACATTATTTGTCGGGCCTGACTTACTTGAGGCCTGGCCAAAGCTGGATAAGACGTCAAACTATAGCAATCGTTTCGAGCTCACAACCTATGTAATGCAATCGCGCTATGCACTGTATATGTCTGAATACGATCTTCAAAGTATCTTCCAGGCAAAGCTTGACGCTTCTTATCAGCAGCTGTCAAATGTTCCCGAAACTCTCAGAAATCTTGACAGAATAGAATTGGGAGTTATATTGGCTAAGCTGTCCAATCTTTCGAATATGGGATTTTCCGGCGAAGTACAGCGGGATATAACGCCGATACGTTGGAATCAGCAGGGTTTGGAAGAAATATTAAAGCTTTCTCACTGGCAAACAGTTTTCACAGTCAAGTCGGACTTAGGTGATATCATTGAGATGTTGAAACCTAAAGATAATTCTGAAAAGTAAGTTAAGAAAATTTAGAAAAATGTGTACAGTATTCTAAACTTCTTCATATAACGATTAATAAATATTCCTCTGAAATATTCAGTCCATCCCCTGCGGGTTCAGGTCGAAATCCTGAACCCGCAAAGTTTGGCCATTCACCCCATCCATGTCCCCTGGACGTAAACAGAATTTATCTGCATTAATGTATCATTTCCTATTCACGAAAATCGCCTGTCAGTTCTTACAGGGGTCCTTTCAATGCATATTTCCCGCAATGTGAATTTCTCAGCTTCCCTTATACTATCTGAACAGGTATGAGGACCTTTGAGAACATATTCCATGGAGGATTAAAGTACATGGCGAAAGTGCCGAAAGTATAAGTACCGTGCAATTTGAGAGAACTAGCATTTTTTGAAAGGTACTACGTAACAGCCAATGGATTCAAATAAAATAGTAGTAAGATTTGCTGATGGCTCCATAACGAAAGGGTTTTGCAGCGATTTTTCTCCCCTTGCGACATCCTTCAATATAAAGCTCCTGAACGGCCAGGTTAAATCAGTTCAAATGGATAAGCTGAAAGCGGTCTTTTTTGTCAGGGATTTTCTGGGCGAAAAAGATTATGACGAACATTACCGGGATGTTGATCCATGGGGAGGGAAAAAAGTTGAAGTTCATTTTCATGACGGTGAAGTAATCCTGGGGTATGCTCTCCATTATGATACAGGCCATCACGGGTTCTTCATTAAACCAGCCAACTCCCGAAGCAACAATAAAAACATTTTTATTCTGACATCGGCTATAAAAAAAGTTACCTTCCTCTAATTATTCTCGGCCGGCCTTTCCGACTCATTCGATGCTCTGGAGGGTGTTGCTCCACAGACCGGGTTGATAAAAATTCGAAAATGTGTCTTGCAGGAAAGGTTTAAATGCTGCTTTCCAGGAGGAGAATCATGATTAAATGAACCCTCTTACCTCATGAAATATGAGAGGGTTAAAGAGGTTCAGTTGTTTTCGATATTACATTGTCCAATAATTCACTGAGTTGTCCTACTTGATAGGGCTTCGTAATAACACCGTTGAATCCGTATTCTCTGTAATTCGCCATAATTGTGTCTGTTGAATACCCGCTTGACACGATTGCTTTGACTTCAGGGTCTATCCGGAGCAGTTCATTCATCGCTTCCTCGCCCCCCATCCCTTCACGAATAGTCAGGTCCAGGATAACCGCATCAAAGGGCTGGTCAGTTTCCATTGCCTGTTTATAAAGTTCTATTGCTTCCACACCGTCTTTGGCACGCCCTACTGTGTAGCCGATCTTAATGAGTGTCTTGCCGACTGTCGACAATATGCTTTTATCATCATCCATGAGGAGAATTTTCCCTTCTCCCCTGATAACTGCATGCTCCTTTTCACGTCTTACCCTACGCTGCCCCCTCAGCGCCGGCAGGTAAACATGGAACGTCGACCCTGCACCTGTATCCGATTCTACGTCTATAAATCCATTGTGATTCTTAATGATTGAATAGGCGCTGGAAAGTCCCAAACCACTTCCCATCTGCTTCGTCGTGAAATAAGGATCAAAGATTTTCTGGATATGTTCCTGGGAAATACCTATGCCCTGATCCTGAACGCTTATTTTTATGTAAGCACCGCCCTGCAGGGGAAGCGTCGTTGATCTTCCGGCATTTACATTTTCAGCACCTATGCGGATTGCTCCCCCATCGGGCATGGCCTGAGTCGCATTAATGATCAGGTTCATAATAACCTGATTAATCTGGCCTTCATCTATTTCGACTGACCATAAGTCATCGGGAATTTCAAAGAAACAATTTACATTGGAACCACTCAGCACGAAGCGTACGGAATCCTTTAAGAGCTCTGCAATAGATGCGGCTTTTTTGATTGGATCGCCCCCTTTGGAAAAAGTCAGCAGCTGTTTCGTGAGGCTCTTGGCGCGATGGCATGCATCCTCTGCAGAGGAGAGATCCTGGTCCGGATTTCCGCCGCGCTTTGAAATCATCTTTGCAAGTGAAATGTTGTTGACAATAGTAGTGAGCATATTATTAAAGTCATGGGCTATCCCGCCGGCCAGTATCCCTACTGATTCCAGTTTTTCAGTTTTCAACTGCTCTTCTTCTATTTTTTTACGTTCCGAGATATCCACAACGGTCGTCATAATCCTGGGGAATTCCCCCGCAGGACTTCGAAGTGCGGTCACACTCAAGTAGCCCCAGATTGTTCTGCCATTCTTATGAATGTACCTTTTTTCCATTGAGTAGCTTTCACGTTTTCCAGAGATCAACTCATTTGAAAACCTGATATTTTTACGCAGGTCTTCATGACAGGTTATTTCAGCAATGGACTTATTGCCAAGTTCTTCTCTGGAATAGCCGAACAAATTATGAAATGCAGAGTTGAAGGTTGAAAATTTCAAGCGTTCGTTCAATGGTGATGATGAATGAACAGGATAGATAATTATGCCAATAGGCGACATTTCAAAAAAGGTTCTGAACTTTTCCTCACTCTCACGCAGAGCATCTTCCGTCTGTCTCCGCTCCATAACTTCTTTCTTGATTTTGTCATAACCCTCCCTGATGGCAGCGCTCATTGAATTGAAGTGACTGGCAAGCTCTCCAAACTCTGTTTTGTCCGTGTACGTAATGGCCGACCCATAATTCCCCGATGAAATCGTTCTTGTCGCATCCAGCAGGGCGTGAACCGGGCGGATTACCGATTGGATCAGCCGCATGGCGACCAGTATGCTGAAAATCAGAGTCACGGCAATCGTTGCATAGAGGATGAACTTTACGTCAGATATATTTGACATGGCATTTTCAGTTTTTTCATCCAGGCTGGCGCTTGCGCTGTGAGACATCTGCCCGGCCATGGTGATAAGCTGGTTTCCCGTTGCGACGGCACCTTCTTTCATGCGGAGCAGTCTCTTTGAATTGGCCCGGGTGGTTAAGAAGTAGCTCAGCTGTTTCCGGTAGTCCTGTACAATGGACTGCATTATGACTATCCGGTCGGATAAATCCCTGCGGTGATGACAGGAGGAGCACTTTGCTGCTGACTGTTCAAGTGTTATTACATTCTCGACGATGGAATCAAGCTCCTTCGCAAAGGGGGTGTTCACGGTATGAAGGTTGGACTGAACCGTTTGAATATTGATTATCAGCGACCTCCTCAGCTCCTCCACCTGGTAAAGTTCAACAAGGCGTTTTAATTCTGAAGTGGTATCGTTGATATAGAGAACACCCAGCGCAGCACCAATAGAAAAAAAGATTAAGAGGGCCAATAATGATAAGATGATTTTTTTTCTCATTTCGGACTCATCTATGCCGGACCCATTTCGAGTGATTCCGGAAAGAGCAATCCATGTACCCTTTATCCATGGAAATTACAGGCTTCGTTCCTTGAGCAGGCGCGCTGGTCTTTGTAAAAATAACGGGGGCAGGAATTTTCATCCTTCTGACAAATTGGCAAAAGGTGAAAGAAAGTTGCGTCAGGCACAGAAATGGGTCGTTTATAGAAAATATTCATAGTGTCTCCGGACTTGCTGCCACTATGTATATTTTAATATTACTTCCAGCCATTTTACAACAAATTAATACCCAACCTCCTGAATAATAAGCAATTATAAGGAGCAATAATAATAAAAGATTCTTTATGCGCCATTCGATATTCGTTCACTCTCTCTATTCTCTGTTGAAAAATCTCTGTTTCTCAGATTACAAAGCGTAATATAATTCGACCCGGTCACTGGAGTAGTCGGCGCTCGCAGCAATAGTTCCAGCATTATATAAACCGTCATCATACCTTACATCAATTGATTCAGCTATTCGTCCGGAAATATATTTTACGTACACACAGTTTCTTGTCCCGATATGCGCTCCAAAGTCTTTATGCCCGAGGTAATAGCCTTCCCCGTATGGATTTTGCGGCAGGACCCTCTTCCCATGTGCACCTGGGTTCCCGGTTATAAGTTTCGCAAAGCGAAGGGACTGCCATGCTTCATGGGCCTCACTCCCGTCGCTCTGACCTGGTCCGTCTATGAGGCCGTTCCTGTTTCCCGGAGTAACTCCTTCCCAGCCATGACTATTCGAGTCATCCCCGGGGAGCGCACTATATCTGTTCATGTACGAATGATAGGCCGCGCTTACACTGATCATATCCTGAATGAGCCGATGCTGTTTAAAACCGTCTACAAGAGTCTTGCCCTCCAGAACAGCACCCATTATCAAACCTCCCAGTACTACCGCAATAGACACTTCAGTAAATGTAAAACCCGCTCTCCCGAGCTTCCCTATCATTGCGTCACCTCCTGTGACTGATAAATATAAATGTTGAGTTATGATTATGTACAGGTAGAGTAGAATAGAATTCGCAAATAGCATGCCTAAGTCCAAGTATTTGATTTAATTGAATTTAGGGGGCCTCAGAAGCGATGCTCCGATGCAAATTGTGTAAAAAAATAGATCAAGCCGATTCGCCACAGAAACTCACTCACAGATAAATATATATATAACTATGAGTTACGCAATGTTTTCTGTCAATCTCCACCTTGTAAAACAACTTTACTAGTGTAAAACTATTCCGTGTGAGCAGTCTCTTTATTTCTGCAAAAGAATTTATCTTGTTGATCTGTTCCGAAGCTTTCCGGCCTTTTTTTGTTCGAAAACCACATGTCATTATTTGAAATAACGGCTACTTATGGTTCAAAAAGAATGATCAGGAATGCCTGTTCTTTTTCTATGCATAATCCGTTCATCAGGCCACGCCTTCACTTTCAAGGGGAATCCACGTACACTAGGGATAGATATCCCGTTTATTGAAATTGTCCACGAGGACGTAATAATATTTAAATATATCTTGCAAACCATACTGAATGAACATTACAAGGGGCTGACTCTTTTCAGCCTGTTTGATGACACTCGGAAATAATTAAAATCGCTAAGGAGAACAAATCATGAAAATAGCCGCAGCCTTTCTATTCCTCCTCATACCATGTGCAGCCTTTGCACAGAATTATCAGGGCATGAACGAACAGGACATGCAGAAGATGATGGAGCAGATGCAGAAAATGCAGGTCTGCATGCAGGATGTGGACCAGGCAGAATTGAAAACCCTTGAACACCGTTCAAAGCAGTTAGAGTCTGATATAAAATCTTTGTGTGCCGCCGGAAAACGTGATGAAGCACAGGAGCGGGCCCTTTCATTCGGCCGGGATGTTGCAAAGGCCCCCGCAATGCAAAAAATGAAAGAGTGCGGGGAAATGATGAAAGGAATGATGCCGGAGATGCCATTCACCGATCTGGATAAAGACTACTCCAGCCATCACGTGTGTGATAATGACCGGTTCTGAATGAAGATTCATCGATGTGCCTCCACTTCAGATTATCCGTACAGCCTCTTTCTTCCAGAAATGCTCCCCCATCTGGTATCCTATTTTAGAAGTTCACCGGAGGTCCTGATTTGATAGCATCTCTCAAAGGAATTGTTCTGAGCAAAAAACCGGAAGGTATTATTGTTGATGTAGGCGGGGTCGGGTACCACGTGTCTATCCCGCTCAGCAGCCTCAGCTATATCCCTGAAAAGGGAGAAACGGTTTTCCTCCATACCTATACCTATGTGAAGGAAGACGCCCTTCAGCTTTTCGGCTTTCTTTCGGAAGAAGAGCGGAAAGTTTTCGTTACTCTGATGGGAGTCAGCGGGATAGGTCCAAAACTGGGACTGGCGATACTTTCGGGCATGCCGGTACAGAAATTTATTGGCGCTGTCAGCAGTGAAGATGTGCCTCTCCTCTCCACGATCCCGGGATTGGGGAGCAAGACATCGGCACGGGTAATCCTTGAGTTGAAGGGGAAGCTGCCTTCACTGGCTGCGGGGGATGGATCACCGGGGCAGGAGAACTCTGCTTCAGAAGACGCAGTATCAGCTCTGGTAAACCTCGGTTATAAAAAGGCCGCCTCTGACAGGGCAGTCGAGAAAGCCGTAAAAACGGGCTCCACGTCCATTGAAGACATAATAATGGAAGCATTGAAATATCTCACAGAGAAATAGGTGACTATGCAGGATATTCCGGAAAGAAGCATCGCCCCTGAAGCAAAAGATGAAGACCTCAATTTTGAATTGAGCGTCAGGCCGCGCTCTTTTGAGGAGTTTGTCGGGCAGGACCGGATCAAGGAAAATCTGCGTATATTCATAGAGGCGGCAAAGCAGAGAAACGAGGCGCTCGACCATGTCCTGTTCTGCGGACCTCCCGGGTTGGGGAAAACCACCCTTGCCCATATTATTGCATCTGAACTCAATGCTGACATAAAGGTGACCTCAGGGCCTGTACTTGAACGACCGGGAGACCTGGCAGCCATTCTCACCAACCTCGGTGACGGGGACATCCTCTTCATCGATGAAATTCACAGGCTTCCGAGAATGGCTGAAGAGATCCTGTACCCGGCAATGGAGGACTATCAGCTGGACATTATTATCGGCCAGGGGCCGAGTGCACGGTCACTCAAGCTCAACCTTCCGAAGTTCACCCTCGTCGGCGCAACGACGAGAACAGGCCTCCTTACGTCTCCGTTGAGGGACCGTTTCGGGATAATCAGCAGACTGGACTTTTACCGTTCCGCTGACCTTGAGCAGATACTCCTCAGATCAGCAAAAATACTGGATACGGAGATCAGAAAAGACGCTGCCGCTGAAATTTCCAGCAGGTCACGGGGTACGCCGAGGATTGCAAACAGACTTCTCAGGAGGGTCCGGGATTTTGCCCAGGTCAAAGGCAGCGGGGTCATAGAGCTGGAGATATCAGAAACCTCACTCCGGTCAATGGAAGTAGACAAAATGGGATTTGACGAGATGGACAGGAAGCTCCTCCTCACCATAATTGAAAAATATGGAGGCGGTCCGGTAGGACTTGAGACCCTTGCCTCTTCTATCCGGGAAGAGAAAGACACCATCGAAGATGTGTATGAACCATATCTTCTGCAGGAAGGGTATATAGAAAGAACACCGAGAGGGCGGGTAGCGACAGGTCTGGCCTATGAACATTTTGGAATTGAGAAAAAGAATGACGGACTTTTTTAGCGTAGAGTTATGAACATTCTCCTCCACATGTGCTGCAGTAACTGTGCCCTCTCCCCCGTCACATTGCTGAGAGGGGAGAAATCGGAATTTACGGGTTTCTGGTTCAATCCCAATATTCACCCCCATGAAGAGTACAATTCAAGACTTGATTCATTAAAGAAGCTGTCAGATGAATGGAATCTTAAAGTACTTTATGAAGAGAACTACAGTCCCGAAGAATTTTTCAGCATGTTCAATATATCACCTATGGACGTAACGAACAAGAATGGAGCAATGGGGTTGGACAGTTCTGATGATTCTCCTGTCCCCCCGTTCCCCGAGAGATGTAAATCCTGCTATTCCCTGCGACTCGAAAAGACCGCTGAACAAGCACGGGAGCGTGGCTTTGACGCCTTTTCGACAACATTGCTGATAAGCCCCTACCAGGATTTTGAGGAAATAGTATCAACGGGGAAAAAACTTTCTGAAAAATATAATATTCTCTTCCATCTGAAAGATTACCGTCCCCATTTCAGAGATGCCATGGCACTGTCAAAGGAACTGGGCCTGTACCGGCAGAAATACTGCGGCTGTATATTCAGCAGGGAGGAAAGGAATGGAAAGAGGAAGAAGGAAGGGACAGAGGCACAAAGGCACAAAGGGACAAAGTAAAAGAAACACAGACATTCACTTTTTTCCCCTCTGTGTGTTTGTGCCTTTGCCACTTTGTCCCTGACATAATTATGCCTGACCCTGTACAGCATATAGCAAAACTGCTCATCATCGCAGGGATAACCATCGCGGTCCTCGGAGCTATATTGTTCCTGTTCAGAAGCAGCGGGATACCCTTCCCGGGAAAGCTTCCGGGAGACATCTTTCTACAGAAAAAAAATTACACGTTTTATTTTCCTCTTACAACGGGTATACTGTTAAGTATTATATTGAGTTTGATTTTTTATTTTTTCAGCAGAAAATGAAAAAAGCATTATTAATTCTGATACTATTGACCGTCTTTTTTGTCCGGACCGGACCGGCCGAGGACACCATCAGGGTCCTCATGCATGAAGGTCCGTCGGCCACACTTCCATCCGGCGAAGTTGAAAGCATCGATCAGCTGACGGGAAAAGTGCTGATTAACAATCAGGCATATACAGGTGAACTAAGTATAATAAAAGATAAAAACGGTCTTTTTGTTATCAACACCCTTCCCCTTGAAGAGTATGTTGAAGGGGTCGTTGCTTCAGAAACAGGGAAGGACTGGGAAATGGAAGCCCTGAAGGCCCAGGCTGTCATCTCTCGAACATATGCCCAATATTTCAGGACCCGTAATCTGAAGAAAGATTATCATCTTACTTCCAGCGTGCTTCATCAATTATATAAGGGGAAAAATACAGACCCCTTCATTACCTATGTGGTGAAGGAAACAGAAGGTGAAATATTGACTTTTGGAAATCTGCCCGCCAAGGCATTCTTCCATGCCACCTGCGAAGGGAAAACAGAACTTCCCGAAGAAGTATGGCAGGAGCGCTACCCATACCTGACATCTGTTGACTGCAACAGCAAAAACACCCCTTACAGTAACTGGCAGCGAAAATTTTCACTGGACGAAGTTTCAACTGCCCTTGGAACAGGCCATATACAAGATATCAGCATTGCTTCATACACGGCCACCGGAAGGGTCAGCACATTAAGGGTCCTCATTGAAAGTACGGCAGGGGAGACATCAAAAGGGGTGAGGGCAACAGACCTCAGGAGGCTTTTGGGTTACAAAAGACTGCCGAGTACAAAATTTTCACTGGAAAGAAAAGGCAGATCCATCATCTTCGCGGGACAGGGATTCGGCCATGGAGTAGGACTCAGTCAATGGGGTGCCCTCGAAATGGCAACGGAGGGAAAAAGTTACCGCGAAATTCTTGCCCACTTTTATCCCGGGACAACGATAAAACACCGTGACGAACTGCTGAGCAAGGAGTTGGCTTCAAAGAAGTAGTTTCTTTCCTTTTACAATAAGTACTGCTCTCCTTTCTTGTGAAATCAATGAACACCATGAAACTTTATGATTTTGACTATGACATCCCGGATTCCCAAATAGCACAGCACCCCCTCCATGAAAGGGACGCGTCCAGGCTATTGGTGCTGCATAAAAGCACAGGTCGTCTTGAACACCGGATTTTCAGAAATATCTCCGATTATCTCAATCCCGGCGATGTGCTCGTGCTGAACGACACAAGAGTTGTCCCTGTCCGGCTTCCGGGCACCAAGCCTTCAGGAGGAAAAACAGAGATTACTCTTTTGAAGGAGCTGGCTGACAATTCATGGGAAGCACTTGTGAAAGGCGTGCATGAGGGAACAATTATCGTGCATCATGGAATAACGGCATATGTGTCCCGATTGGAGGGCACCCTGGCAAGGGTAGATTTTGACATTGATCCCCCCCTGAATGATCCAGGAAAAAAGAATATTAAGGACTATCTCCATGAACTCGGTGTAATGCCCCTCCCCGTTTACATAAAAAGAAATGCCGTGAAATCAGATTCCGGGCACTATCAAACGGTATATGCAAAGACCGACGGAGCTGTTGCCGCACCGACGGCGGGCCTGCATTTTACGGAAAGACTTATCAATTCGATAAAGAAAAAGGGGATCATGGTAAAGACAGTGACCCTCCATGTGGGGTACGGCACCTTTAAACCGGTCACAACTGCAGATTTAAGTGACCACAAAATGGATGAGGAATTCTATGAGATTTCCTCCTCAACTGCCGATGCCGTAAATGCTGCCCGCAAGGAAGGCAGAAAAGTTGTTGCAGTGGGTCCAACCGTCACAAGAGCTCTGGAGTCATCCTCCCGGGAGGGAGGTGAAGGCAGGATTATCCCCGGTCCGGGAACAGCATCTATATTCATGTATCCCGGCTACAGTTTTAGTATAGTAAATACCCTCATTACAAATTTCCATCTGCCAAAATCAACGCCCATGATGCTTGCATCAGCCTTTTCGGAGCTTTCCCTTCTAAAAAAGGCCTACAGCATCGCCCGGAAGGAAGGCTACAGATTTTATTCCTATGGTGATGCGATGCTCATTCTCTAGTGCAAAATATTTTCCGGACATCTCAAAATCTCATTGCAGCATCTGTGATATTTTCGATCTGCATTGAAAAGTATTGAGCGATGATGCGCCTCCGGGGACTCCTGTCACTAACAGGGAAAACAGGAAAAAATTCCGGTGTAAATAACATTTACACTCTCTTTGCTATTTTACTTGCTTTATTGATATGCTTGAATTATAGTTTAGACTGGACAGCAGGAAGTGATCTTATGACTGCTATTTTCACCGCCCCATGCAGAGCGGAAAAGGAGAACACCAACGGTTAAACTGGAACTTGACTTAGGAGAAGAAAAAGACCTTTCATCCATTTATGGAAGGCTTGATACCACTCTCAAGGTCATGGAAGAAACCCTCGGAGTAGAAGCATCCATCAGGGGGAGCAAGGTGTTTATTCAGGGGGAAGAGGGCTCTGTCAATAAAGCAAAGAGCTTTATTAAAGAGTATTATTCAATAAACTCAAACGGGTACAGTATAAGCCCGGAAGATATAAAATACGTTTTAAAGTCCATTGATGAGGCTTACCCTGATTCTGCCCCTCAGAATAAGAGCACCGCTGATAACCCACCCAATACGCTGAAAGAGTTTTTCCTGAGCACCATCCCGGTATCATCAAAAAAGAAGTTTATAGTCCCCCGGTCTGAGGCCCAGAAAAAATACATGGACGCGATCAAGCAGCATGATATGGTCCTGGGAATCGGCCCGGCAGGGACAGGAAAGACGTACCTGGCAATGGCAATGGCAATCAGCGCACTTATGAAGAAACAGGTGAGCAGAATTATTCTTGCCCGCCCTGCCGTTGAAGCAGGGGAAAGGCTCGGGTTTCTGCCCGGTGATTTACACGAAAAAGTGAATCCCTACCTTCGGCCCCTGTATGATGCCCTCTTTGATATGATGGAAGCGGAGAAGGCCTACCGCCTCATCGACAAGGGTGTAATCGAAATTGCACCACTTGCCTTCATGAGGGGCAGGACCCTGAATGACTCATTTATTGTGCTCGACGAGGCGCAAAACACCACATCGGAGCAAATGAAGATGTATCTTACACGGCTCGGGTTTAATTCTAAAACAATCATCACGGGCGACGTAACCCAGATTGACCTTCCGGCGGAAAAGGCTTCCGGGCTGATTGAGGCGGAGAGAATTCTCAAGGGGATCAAGGGTCTTACCTTTGTTTACTTTTCGGAAAAAGATGTGGTGCGGCACAAGCTTGTGCAGGAAATAGTGAAGGCTTATGAAAAATTCGACAAAAGCCGTAATAAAAAACCATGAAAAACAAACAGACAACAAAGAAGAAACATCCCTTTAACCTGAATAAGGAAGGCCTGATAAAATATTTCCTTCTGGCAGTGTTTACCGCACTTCTCAATATCCCCGTAATCTGGGGGAAAGATCTTTCCCTGGAGTTGATATCAGGCACGTCCTGCATTGTGGCTCTGCTCCTGGTTATCATGTACAAAGACTTTATCCGGTACAGGCCCGAAATAAAGAAAGACTATAAGATGCTCATTCTTATCGGGACCCTGCTCGCGGGAAATCTTCTCATAGGACGCACCTTCTATTTCCTTCTGGAAGGATTTAGCCTGATGGTCGATGCCATTGATCCCGCTCTCATAGTGTACGCCGTGCCTCTTGCTACGGGAGCTATGCTGGCCGCTCTCCTTATTGATATCCACACAGCCATCGTTTTTACCGTTATAACCAGTCTCATATCAGGGTTGTGGCTGAACAGCCCTCTTTATTCAATTTTCGTATTTGCAGCGGGCCTCACAGGCGCTTTCGGTGTAATCAGTTGCAGAAAACGTTCCGCAATCTGGAGAGCAGGATTTTATGTAAGCCTGATCTGCGTATTTACTGCTCTGATCATAACGCTCTACAGGGGGGACCTGTTGACAGTAGCTTCTCTCTTAGCTGCAAGCTCCGCTTTTGTAAACGGCATAATAGTTGTAACACTGGTTTCCGCTCTGCTTCCTCTCTTTGAATATTTCTTCAAATTAACCACCGACATCAGCCTTCTCGAACTTCTTGACCTCAACCAGCCCCTTATGCGGGACCTCCTTGTTGAAGCTCCCGGCACCTATCATCACAGTATCATCGTGGGAAACCTTGCTGAAGCTGCGGCTGAAGCAGTGGGGGTCAATCCGCTGCAGGCAAGAGTCAGTGCTTATTATCATGACATCGGAAAAATTAAGATGCCCGATTACTTTATTGAAAATCAGATTGCATCGGTGAGCAGGCATGATGATCTTGCTCCCCGCATGAGCAGCCTGATTTTGTTGTCCCATGTCAAAGAGGGGGTCGAGCTTGCCAAAAAGCATAATCTGCCTCCGGAGATTACCGACATCATCCAGCAGCATCACGGGACATCGGTTCAGACATTTTTTTATCAGAAAGCCAAAGAACAGCAGGACAATGTCACTCTGCTCAGAGAAGAAGATTTTCGCTACCCGGGCCCGAAACCGCAAACCCGGGTGGCAGCACTGGTGCTTATGGCCGATGCAGTTGAAGCAGCGTCGAGAGTTCTCACAGACACATCTCCAGCCCGTGTGTCACTCCTCGTTGACAAGATTATCAATCACTGTATCATTGATGGCCAGCTCGACAATTGTGAGCTGACTCTGAAAGATTTGCGTGAAATTAAAACACATTTCGTTTACCTCCTGACCAGCATGTACCACAAACGAATTAATTACCCGGGCTTTGATATGGAAAATGAAGATACTGATAAAAAACCAGCAAAGGCATCGACCCCTCAATAAAGACAAAATATTAAATGTCGCCCGTACTATCCTTGCACTTTTAGATCAAACCCGAAACAGCGGGACCGAGTTAAGCATTCTGTTTATCGGCAACAAAAAAATGCAGCAGTTGAATACTGAGTACAGGGGCATAAAAAAAACTACCGATGTCCTCTCTTTTAATGCCCAGTTCCCAGGCCTGAAAGGAAAAACAGAGAACGTCCTGGGGGACATAGTAATCAGCGTCCCAAAGGCAGAATCACAGGCTGAAACTGCTGGAATCGGTTTTTATGATGAGATCTGCCGGCTATTAATTCATGGCTCACTCCATCTCCTGGGCTATGATCATGAACAATCAGACTATCAGGCCCGAAAAATGAGAAAAAAAGAACAGGAGATTTTTAATGCCGCTCAGAAAATGGATAGAGAGCACAAACCACGCAATTGAAGGGATCTTATATGCCGCAAAGACCCAGCGGCACATGCGCTATCATCTTTATGCCGCAATGATGGTGCTCGTTGTAAGCTTTGTACTTGGTGTCAGCTGGACAGAATTTGTCGTGCTGGTAACGTTAGCCATAGTGGTCATCTCCGTTGAAATGCTGAATACTGCCATTGAAATCATTACAGACATTCTCTTCAAGGAATACGACCAGCGTGCAAAGGTAATCAAAGACACCGCTGCGGGAGCCGTGCTGATCACAGCGCTGGGGGCGGCCATAATCGGGTACGTTATTCTTTTTGATCCCGTGAGAAAATTCTTCAGCGAAGGACTTGCCGTTGCAAAACATGCGGAAGGTGATGTCGCTGTTGTTGCCCTGGTAGTGCTGCTGATTCTGGTCGTTATATTGAAAGCGTTCCATGGAAAGGGGGAGCCCCTGAGGGGCGGCATGCCGAGCGGTCATGCCGCAATAGCTTTTTCCATATGGACATCTGTAATATTGATCACCGAGAGTTTCGTCCCCTCTTTCCTGGTCCTGATTATGGCAATCGCTATAGCCCAAAGCAGGGTATATGTGGGCATACACCGGCCGGTAGAGGTCATTCTCGGTGCCTTGCTCGGGATGACGGTGACATTTCTTCTTTTTAAGGTATTTACGTAAAAACCCTGATACAGCCTTGAAGCCTGTCATTTCTGCTCTGCCTTCACCACCCTCTTCTTAACAGATGGATTCACGTTCAGGTATGATAATCCAACACGCATTATTCAAGCACTGAAGCAGGGATATTGAATGAACAGGAAACTTGAAAAATTTGATCCTGCCGTTGATAAGCGAATTCTGCTCGCCATATCGGGCGCAATATGGCTTTCTGTCGGTATCTTTTTGTGCATCCGCGCATTTGGATGGTTATCCGGAGCAGCGGGGCAGAAAGAATTATGGATCGGCGCTGCGGGAATTGTTCTGGCTCTTCTGATACACCATTTCGGATTTCTGAAGCTGGTGAACAGGAATATCGACCGGATACTTTCCAAAGATGGCAAGGTCTGTATATTCGGCTTTCAGCCATGGAAAAGTTATCTGATAATTGTAATCATGGTGGGAATGGGAATAGCCCTGAGGCAGTCATCCATCCCGAAGCCCTATCTTTCAGTCATATATATCGGCTTCGGGGGAGCCATGTTCCTCTCCAGTATCCGGTATTTCAGGACATTCTTCGGGCTTTTCAGGAATAGATAAACATGTTTCCTGTTTCCGTCAATAGCTATATTTTGCCCACGTCCTGTTCTCTGACCCAACCTGTCTTCCCATCACTCCGCATGGTCTTTATCCATCCCTTTTTCCCATCAGATATATAGACTTTCATCCCCTCATAAAGCGTAAAGTGAGTGGTGGCACTCTCCAGCGGTTCGAACCTGGCATCCGTCTTTTCTGCAAGAATAACAGCTTCCCTGTTGAGGGTCTCAATTTTGTTATACAATGAAAACGCTAATAGAAAAAAGACAACCATCAGCAGTACCGATATCACTCTGAAATACGTATCCAGTTTTATCATGAACATCCTGAGAGAGAGAAGCAGGAGCATGGAAATAAAAATACAGGAAAGTAATATTGCATTCTCATTCAGGGTAATCATGTCGAACCTGTTCAGCACTCTTTTATACCATGATAATGTCGCGGGCACCTTATACCTTACTTTTGAACGCGCAAACCGATAGTTTGATTTCAGATCGCCGTCCCTCGGGATAAGCCTTTTTGCCCTTTCATAATGCAATATGGCCAGGCCCAGTTCACCTTTCCTGAAATAGCCGTTGCCGATGTTAAAGTACAGGCCGCCACTTTCAAAGCCCTGCTCCAGGAGCCTTGAATACTCTTCTATGGCATCCTCATACCGCCCCTCCTCGTAATAGGAATTGGCCTTGTAAAAAATTGATTCAGGGCTTCTGTCCAGCTGGGAAACTGCGGGCCGCGTATACATGAACAGGCTCACTATCAATAACATACATGAAATAATAAATTGGCTCCGCTTCATCCCTTATGCCTCTCAAGAAAGTCAATAATTTCCTTAAGCTCCTGAAGTGTGTGCTCCATCATTCCGCTGTCCCGGCCCGCAGGCGCATACCGCGCCATGTCACACTCAGCAAAAACATTTTTCAGTCTCAAAAGGATGTCTCTTTCAATGCCCTTATTCCCCAGGAGTCCAATAGCAGATTCTGCTGTCATTCCCCCTGAAGGGACATGAAAGCGGTCTCCCACATATTCCCTCACCGTCCTGAATACTGCATCGTAAAACTCCTCGGGCTTGCTGTTTTTCAGAAAACTCTCTGCCTCCCGCACTGTCTTCTTCGCTTTTTTGGGAGCCCTGAGACGGCGCGCATAAACGATGTCCGTACTTAATCTCATCTTCCTCTTATGAATAATAAATGCCGCAATACATGCGATAAAAGGGACAAGGTGCAGGAGCAGGAATATATTATTGTTATAAAGATAATGCCCGCGTACCCTGAAAGTGCCCGGCGACTCTTTTATATAGATAATGTCCCTGCCGAAGGTCTCTTTCACCAGCGGCCGGCGGCCTTCATTGGATGCTCCAAGAATTGTTATCTCTTCTTTCCTGTCAGGCTTCAGCACTGTCAGGGGGATATCTCGTCCTGCGATCGTCTGGTATTCACCTTTATCAGTGCTGAAGAAAGTAAAATGGAACAGCGGTATTTTCCTGACTGCATCCGTGGTTGGGATAAAGACCTGTTCGAATACTTTCTTGTTTTCCTCCTGCCTTGTCTTTGGCTCATAGACCTTAAAACCGTCATACTCTTTCAGAGAAGGACTGGTCACCGTATCAAAGTTCCCCTGCCCTGAGACTGTCATGGTTACAGAAAGAGGATCTCCGACCTTTACGGTCGATGAGGAGACATCAACAGAAAAATCGAAGACACCAATCGCTCCTCTGAAGTGATCGGGCCTTCCCTGTTCCGGCAACGGGAGGACATTCATGGATATCTTTTCGGACTTCAGCTCTATGGAATGGGCTTCATAATTGCCGAAAAAGCCGTCAAAGGGATCGCGCCCAAAGAAGTTATCACGAGACGAACTTCTTCGGCTCCTTTTCGTAACAAGTGCTGCCTTAATGCTGGCAGGGCCCAACACAAGTTCGCCCGTCTTCGTTGCAAAGACTTCCGTCTGAAATTCCACAACATCATATTCATGACCGCCAACGTTCTCCTTATACTGCCCGGGCCGGTCAAACTCTCCGCCGGAAAATCCTTCACGATGATACGTGGGGTACTGGATATCACGTACGGCAACTCCCCGTGCATAAAGCTTGACAGTGAGCGGTATGATTTCATTCACATAGACAATTGCTTTTGCTGGAAGCATTTTGATAAACACCCTGTCACCCAGATTGACCTGTCTCTGGTCCTGCTGTCTGTCGGGTGCGGGGCCAGAGGCACTGTCCAATACCTCTATATCCAACTCATTTGAAGTATATGTATTGCCCTTGTAAGTAAAGGTGATCGGATTAATATGAATCTTACCTGTCCTGAGCGGTATGATCCTGTACATATGAGTAACTGAAGAAGACATTCTGCCGTTCACTATGGACATCCGTGTCGAGGGCCCCACATACCTGATTTGCACTCCGTCTATTTCAAGGTCATCGGGGGCCGGAATACTCGATGATCCCTGAAACTCAAGACCAAGCTGTCCGCTCTGTCCGAGGGAGAG
>CALZGI010000099.1 GCA_945786855.1 Thermodesulfovibrionia bacterium
GCCCTTAAATAAAGCAATGAAGGCCTTCCTATCTCATGGCCCTGTTCGACCCTGATATTTATTTTCTCCGAATCAAAGAACCGGTATTTTACCAGATATCCCGCTAAACAGCCGTTCGCACTCCCCGTTGCCGGGTCTTCGGGTATGCCGTAATACTCAGCAAACATGCGGGCATTCAGGTCGTTTTCATCTTTGTATGTTTCAGGAGAGAATATGAATAGAGCCTTCGCGGAAGAATCTCTAATTAATTTATAGTATTCGTCCCTCTTTACCCGCGCCGCCCGTACATCCTTCAGTGTTTTTAATGGAACGATAATAAAGGGGAGCCCTGTTGTAACTTCCTGTACGGGGTACCGGGAATCTATTGCATGATCAGGAAGGCTCAGGACTTCTGAAAGGTCACCGGCATCGAAGGTGTCCCCGAAAGAAGGCGCCGCCTGTTTCATCCATAATCTGTCCGCCATGTCTTCTTTGTATTTAAATGCCACAGGTATTTGCCCGGCCAACAGGTTCAGCTTTATTTTTTTTACAGGCTTTTGTATGATCTCCCGCTGTATCACATATGCTGTCCCCAGTGAAGGATGGCCTGCAAAGGGGACTTCATTTTCAGGAGTAAAAATCCGGACATCATACCCGTTCTCCCGCCTCTCATTTGACAGAACAAAGGTCGTCTCCGAGTAGTTCATCTCCTTTGCAATCTGCTGCATTTCATCATCAGCCAATGAACGGCCGCTATGGCAGACGGCAAGCTGGTTACCGCTGTACTTCTCCTCGGCAAATACATCGACTATATGGAAAGTGACTTTTTTCATCTGAGTACCGCAATTTTTATAACCGGTGCAGAACGATATCTCAATATAATACTAAATTACGAACATAGTTACTGGCGGGGAATTCATGAGTTTTCTTATGAATCCGCATAGTGCGTGAAGGAACCGGAATAATCGTCCGTAATGCCATGATATGATGAACAAATTCATCATTTTACCGGCCGCCTTCGTGCACTACGCGAATGAATCCTTGCTTTACACCAACTTTAATATTGTGATACCATGAAGGTTGCTTTGATTACATACAGTTTCATTTAAATTTTTTCCGGAGACAACAGATTATGAGAATTGCCATAGGCATAGATATCGGCGGCACAAACACAAAAACTGTCATTGCTACTGAAAATGGAGAGGTCCTCCTGAGCCACAAAATTCCGACTCCCTCAGTGCAAGATAAACAGGCGGGGAAAATTGAAACACTGCTGATAAATAATTTAAAAGATTTACTCGATACTGATACTGCACGGAGGGCAATGTCCTCGGCATCGGAAGTCGCAGGGATCGGCATTGGCATTGCCGGATTGATTGACAGAAAAAATGGAGTGATTATTCAGTCACCGAATATATCGGCAATAAACGGTGTCCGCCTCGGAGAAATCTTTGCAAAGGAGTTCTCACTTCCCGTTGTTCTTGAGAATGATGCCAATGCGTATGCCTACGGAGAAAAATGGGTTGGAGCCGGAAAAGATCTTGATAATTTTATTGTCCTGACATTAGGCACAGGCCTTGGCGGCGGTCTCATTTATAAAGGCAGCCTGTATGAGGGGCCTATTGAAATAGGGCACATGGTCATCGTACCAAGCGGTCGCTACTGTACCTGCGGGAATTCCGGCTGCCTGGAATCCTATGCATCGGGCAGGGCTATCGTAGACAGGGCCATATCATCACTGGAAAAAGGGACTGAGAGCCTTCTGTCAAAGTGCTGCGACGGGAACATATATAAAATCACCCCGGAAGTTGTATTCAAAACCGCTCTCGAGGGCGATAACCTGAGCAGGGAAGTCTTCAGGGAAGTAGGCCAGTTCCTCGGCATCGGCGTTGCAAACCTGATAAATGTCCTGGGGCTCAATGCCGTCATTATCGGGGGCGGACTGATCGGCGGATGGGACATGTTTATTGAAGAGCTGTCGAAGGAAGTTCACAAAAGGGCTTTCAAACTTCTTTCTACAGATGTGCAGATCCTCAAGAGTGAATTAACCAAGGACGGAGGATCAATCGGCGCTGCCGGTCTTCTCTTTGATGAAGTTGCCGGTGCGTCACCGCAGCCTGCCTCTTAAACCCATGTCAGGAAGTAACATCAGAAATTTTTCCATTATTGCCCACATCGACCACGGCAAATCCACGATTGCCGACCGCATCCTGGAAGTAACGGGAGCACTGTCCCAGAGAGAGATGACGAAACAGGTGCTCGACACCATGGACCTCGAACAGGAGCGGGGGATAACCATCAAGGCCCATGCCGTACGGCTCGACTACAGGGCCTCCGATGGAAAAGACTACATTCTCAATCTCATTGATACCCCCGGCCATGTAGATTTTTCCTACGAAGTGTCCCGGAGCCTGGCTTCATGCGAAGGCGCCCTGCTTGTTGTTGATGCCTCCCAGGGGGTGGAAGCACAAACACTGGCGAACACTTATCTTGCTGTAGAGCATAACCTTGAGATTATTCCTGTTATCAACAAAATTGATCTACCGGGAGCAGATCCGGAGAGGGTCCGGGCCGATATTGAAGACTCAATCGGGATTGACTGCAGCGACGTACTGCTGACGTCAGCCAAAGAGGGGATCGGGATCAGTGAGCTCCTGGAAGCGGTATTGCAGAAAGTCCCCCCGCCCAAAGAGATCAAAGAGGGGAAAATGAAGGCCCTGATCTTTGATTCCTGGTTCGACAATTATGAGGGGGTTATTGTTCTTGTCCGTCTTTTTGACGGTACCATAACAAAAGGCACAAAAATAAGGCTCATGGCAACCGAAAAAACCTATGAAGTGCTTGAGGTCGGCGTATTCACTCCGGCCAGAAAACCGGTAAAAACACTGAACGCCGGCGAGGTTGGCTATATAACTGCAAGTATCAGAAATGTTTCCGATACAAAGGTCGGAGATACTATTACCTCTGCAGAAGATCCTGCTTCCGAGCCCTGCCCGGGGTATAAAGATATTAAGCCCATGGTGTTTTCCGGTCTTTATCCGACGGAAACGAACCAGTATGAAGACCTTAAAGATGCCCTCGAAAAACTGAGACTGAATGACTCGTCATTCAATTTTGAACCTGAATCCTCGACTGCACTGGGATTCGGCTTCCGCTGCGGGTTCCTCGGCCTCCTTCATATGGAAATAATAAAAGAACGGCTGGAGCGCGAGTTTGAGCTTTCCCTCGTCAATACTGCTCCAACGGTCGTTTACCGGGTTATATTGGCAGAGGGAAAAGAATTATTTATCGACAGCCCGGCAAAACTGCCTGATAAGTTTGAGCGGATCGAGGAGCCGTTTGTGAAAATAACCATATTTGTCCCCTCAAAGTATGTGGGGCCGATTCTGGAACTCTGCCAGGAAAAACGGGGAGTACAAAAGGGCTTTGACTATGTCGGCAAAGACAGAATTATGGTAACCTATGAGGTGCCCCTAAATGAGATTTTGTGGGATTTTTATGATAAACTAAAGTCTTCATCCAGCGGTTATGCCTCTATGGATTACGAATTTCTCGGGTACAGGGAGTCAAAACTCACTAAGCTTGACATCATGATTAATGGTGAACCTGTGGATGCCCTCTCATTGATTGTGCATAAAGAGAGGGCTTATTATAAGGGCAAACAGGTTGCTGAAAGACTGAGGAAGGAAATTCCGAGACAACTTTTTGAAGTCATCATTCAGGCAGCAATCGGGAGTAAAATCATTGCACGGGAAACCATTAAGGCAATGAGAAAAAATGTTCTTGCAAAATGTTACGGCGGAGACATAAGCAGAAAGAGGAAGCTCCTTGAGAAACAGAAGGAAGGCAAACGCCGGATGAAACAGGTCGGCAGAATTGAAATTCCACAAGAGGCATTTCTGGCCGTGCTGAAAGTAAAGTAACATAATTGTATCGTTGTTGGGTACACGTCACATGTTTCGAGACCTGACAGGCTTTTTCTTAAACGCATCATTCAATTGTGTGCGAGTGCAAAGATTGGGAGAGTAGAAGTGGCTAAAAAGGCAATGAGAAAATCAAAATTCAGGGAGTATACTGAAGCCATAATCATCGCTGTATTTCTCGCCCTGCTTATCAGGGCATTTGTAGTTCAGGCTTTTAAAATTCCATCAGGCTCCATGCTGGAAACCCTCCAGATCGGAGATCACATTCTGGTAAACAAGTTTATCTATGGGATAACGGTTCCTTTTACGAAGAGCAGGTTCCTGGTATTCAGTCCTCCTAAAAGGAAAGATGTTATCGTCTTTTCTTTTCCCAAAAACAAGGAGATAGAAGAGTGTACCAGTACATTGAAAAATGCGTCTACACGACTCGGCAATGCATGGAGCAGCGGGAATCCCTTTTATCTGTTTAAAGATGACTGCAGGGACTTCATAAAACGTGTGGTCGGTGTCGGTGGAGACAAAATAGAAATAAGAAACAAACAGGTGTATGTAAATGGCTCTCCCCTTGAAGAATCATATACTATTTTTAACGACCTTACCATTGAAGGTGCTCCACGGGATAATTTCGGCCCCTTTACCGTTCCAAGGAGAAGTTTCTTTGTCATGGGAGACAACCGGGACCAGAGCTACGACAGCCGTTTCTGGGGAGTTGTTGATATGGACGAAATAAAGGGGAAGGCCTTTATTATGTACTGGTCGTGGAACAGCGACGAAAGCTTTTTGAATAAAGTAAGGTGGAACAGGCTCGGTAAGTTGATTCATTAAATAATATGTTCACAGGTCTTGTTGAAACGTTCGGCACAATAACTTCGATCAGGAACACCGGCAACGGTATTGTCCTGTCTGTTAAACCTCTGTCTGAATTTGAAGTGCGTCTGGGCGACAGCGTCGCCGTGAACGGGGTCTGTCTCACCGTTACACATCATAACGGGGACATTTCCTTTGATGTTTCGCCCGAGTCGCTGAAAAGTACCAACCTGGGTGCAATGAAAGTCAGCGATAAAATCAACCTGGAACGTGCTTTACGATTAAGCGACCGGCTTGGCGGACATATCGTTTCAGGACATGTTGACGGTATCGGGACCATACGGCAGAAAAAGCAGGCTGGAGAATATACATTTTACACCTTTGATTGTCCCGATGAAATTTTGAAATATGTTGTTCAGAAAGGTTCCATTGCTATTGACGGGATAAGCCTTACTGTTGTTGATGTCGAGCACAGTTCATTCAGCGTTGCCATTATCCCCCATACCCTTTCGGCAACGAACCTGGGTGACAAGGGAGTCGGCAACCGGGTCAATCTCGAGGCTGATATCATCGGAAAGTATGTCGAAAAGTTATTGGGGAAAAAAGATACGGGCCCGAGCCTCATGGGACTGCTTAAGGAGAAAGGTTTTGTAAATGAATAAAAAAAAGACGGGTACATCAAAAACCAGAAAAAAGTTTAAGTTTAATACGATAGAAGAGGCACTTGAAGATATAAAAGAAGGAAAGATGGTTATACTCATTGATGATGAGGACCGCGAAAACGAGGGAGACCTTACCATTGCCGCCGAAAAAGTCACGCCCGAGATAATTAATTTTATGGCAAAGTTCGGCAGAGGGCTGATCTGCCTGTCCATGACTCCCGAGAGAGTAGAATACCTGAAACTGCCCATGATGGCTGATATGAATACATCCCGTTTCGGGACTGCCTTCACCATATCAATTGAAGCGAGACGGGGGGTGACAACGGGGATTTCCGCTGCTGACCGCGCAAAGACAATCAAGACGGCCATCAGGGAAAAGACAAAGCCGGAAGACATTGCCCGTCCCGGGCACATATTCCCCTTGCGGGCACAGCCCGGGGGCGTCCTCCAGCGTGCGGGACAGACAGAAGGTTCTGTAGACCTGGCCAGACTGGCCGGCCTCAATTCATCGGGGGTCATATGCGAAATAATGAATGATGACGGGACCATGGCGCGCGTGCCGGAGCTTGCAAAGTTTGCCCGGAAACACGGTCTGAAAATGGTAACTATCAAGGACCTCATTCAGTACAGGATGAAAAATGAATGCCTCGTCAGCAGGCTCGCTACAACAAGTATTCCGACCTCTTTCGGCGGTGAATTTAACGCTATAGTCTTCGGTAATCTTGTTGACGATTCCCAGAACATCGCCCTCGTAAAGGGAGACATCTCTCCCGATGATGAAGTCCTTGTCAGGGTGCACTCAGAGTGCCTGACCGGTGATGTCTTCGGGTCCAGGCGGTGTGACTGCGGCTCACAGCTCCATAAGGCAATGGCAATGATCAGGAAAGAAGGAAAGGGAATAATCCTCTATATGAGGCAGGAAGGCAGGGGTATCGGGCTTGTCAATAAATTAAAGGCCTATACCCTTCAGGACGAGGGCCTCGATACCGTTGAGGCCAATGTCAAACTGGGATTTAAAGATGATTTGAGGGACTATGGAATTGGAGCACAGATCCTTGTGAATCTCGGGGTGACGAAAATGAGCCTGATAACGAACAACCCGAAAAAACTTATCGGACTCGAAGGATACGGATTAAGCGTTGTAGACAGGGTTCCCATAGAGATAAAGCCCCATGAGAAAAACATCAAATACCTTTCGGCAAAAAAGAAAAAACTTGGGCATATGCTCAATAATGTATAAATAAAAATCTGTTCGTGGAGGATGGTATGAAAACATACGAGGGAGAGCTTCAGGCCAAGGGACTTAAGTTTTCAATTATTATCAGCCGTTTTAATGATTTCATAACAGGAAAGCTTCTCGACGGCGCTGTTGACGCACTCATACGGCACGGGGCTGTAGAGCAGAACATAGATATCGTGAAAGTACCGGGAGCATTTGAAATCCCCCTTGCTGCAAAGAAAGTTGCGGAGAAGAAAAAACATGATGCGGTTATCTGCCTGGGAACAGTCATACGGGGCGCCACGCCTCACTTTGATTATGTGGCATCAGAAGCATCCAAAGGAATTGCCTCTGCCTCTCTCGATACGGGCGTACCAATAGCCTTCGGAGTTTTGACAACAGACACGATTGAGCAGGCAGTAGAACGGGCAGGCAGCAAAAGCGGCAATAAAGGATGGGATGCTGCGCTCGTGGCCATTGAAATGGCCCAGCTGTTTAAGAAGTTATAACTTAAGAGTGAAAAGTTATGAGTTATAAGCCAAGGCTATTAAATAAAAAATTTGTCCTTTTTTTTTCTCCACTTTTAATTTTTAACTTCCAACTTTTCACTGTCTCATGAAAAGGCGGCGAGCAAGAGAATATGCCCTTCAGATGCTTTTCCAGCTTGAATTGACAGGTAATGAATTAAATCATGAGATAGTTCAGGAGTTCTGGAAGGGGCATGATGAAACCCGGGAAGTAAAAGACTTTGCCCACCAAATAGTCAAGAACACCCGGGAACATGTAACTGAAATAGATAAAATAATAAAAAAAGCAGCACAACACTGGTCAGTCGATAGAATGGCATCCATTGACCGGAATATACTCAGGGCAGCAACCTATGAGCTTGCGTACAGGACCGATATTCCTTCATCGGTGGTCATGAACGAAGCAATCGAAATAGCGAAGAAATATTCCACTGAAGAATCGGCAGCATTCATAAACGGCATACTGGATAAAGTTGCACAGACAGTGCCTGGGTCTGCGGGGCTGAAAGAAAAACAGAAGTGAGGAGGAGACTTTGATACCACGTTATTCAAGGCCTGAGATGGCAAAAATATGGGAGCCCGAAAACAAATTCCAGAAGTGGCTCGACGTTGAGATCGCGGCATGTGAGGCATGGACCCAGCTGGGCGAAATTCCTAAAAAGAGCCTGGCAACAATAAAAAAGCGCGCAAAGTTCAGCATAAAAAGAATAGACACCATTGAAAAGAAAGTGAAGCATGATGTTATCGCCTTTTTAACGTCCGTTGCTGAAAATGTGGGCCCCGATTCCCGATATATTCACAAGGGCCTCACATCCTCTGACATTGGGGATACGGCTCTGGCCATACTGATGCGGGAGGCAGCAGATGTCATCATGAGCGATATTCAGGACCTTATGAAAGTCCTGAAAGCCAATGCCATGAAATACAAGTCCACCCTTCAGATGGGCAGAAGCCACGGTATCCATGCCGAGCCTACAACATTCGGCCTCACCTTTGCACTCTGGTATGAGGAGATGAAGCGCAATCTTGCCAGGATGGAAACTGCCCGGGACACAATCAGTTACGGACAACTCTCCGGGCCGGTGGGAACATTCACGAGCCTTCCAATGTCTATTGAAAAATATGTCTGTAAAAAACTGGGCCTCAAGGTCGATCCCGTTGTTACACAGGTCATCCAGAGAGACCGGCATGCCGAGTACATGAATACCCTTGCACTCATCGCCGGCGCCATTGAAAAGATGGCCGTTGAAATGAGACACCTGCAGCGGACGGAAGTACTTGAAGCAGAAGAGCCCTTTGCAAAAGGACAGAAGGGGTCATCTGCCATGCCCCACAAGCGCAATCCCATTGGCAGTGAAAACCTGAGCGGTCTGGCAAGGATTGTCCGTTCAAACGCTTTGGCAGCCATGGAAAATATCCCTCTCTGGCATGAACGTGATATAAGCCACTCCTCTGTTGAAAGAGTAATAATCCCTGACAGTACTATCCTCATCAATTACATGCTGGTAAGGCTGACAGGCATACTGAAGGGGATCCAGGTCTATCCGGAAAGGATGAAAGAAAATATTGAAAAGAGCTATGGGCTGTTCTGCTCTCAGCGGGTCATGCTGAAGCTTACAGAAAACGGCTTAAGCCGCGAAGACGCCTACAAAGTAGTGCAGGAACGGGCAATGGAAAGCTGGAAGAAGAAAACCCCCTATAAGGACCTCCTCAAAAAGGACAGGGTCATAACGAAATACCTCTCAATGAAGGAAATCGATAAGCTCTTTGATATGAAGTTTTATACGAAGAATGTGGGGTATATATATAAGCGGGTGTTTAAGTAAAAAAAACAGGGGTCGAGAAACCGATGGTTCAAGGGATTGATTTATTCATCATTCCTTATGAACTTTTGCTCTTCCGCACTATTGCACTTTTCCTACACCGCATTCAACCCTTCATACTCCGCCAGCTTGCCTGAAGCCTCATAATAATCAATCTCTGACAAGGCGATCTGTTCGGCTTCTTTCTGAAGGTCCTGATCCTTATCCAGAATAAACGCCTGAATCATCTCAAACTTCCGCTTCTGAATATTCAGGAACTTTTCTTCAATAACCGGATTGGAAGGATATTCGTTCTTCTGCTGTCCCTCGGCCAGAATCTCGGTGAAAACTCTTCCCGACTGCGCGGCAGCCTTCTTTGCATCATTGACGGCAGCAAGCCAGTCTGTATGCATAATCCTGTAGTAGTCCCTCATAGCCTGCTTGTTGAAGTGGACAAAGTAGGATTTTCCATTCCGCTCAAGATTGAATGTTACCCTGACGGAATCAGTATCTATAGTGTCCACAAAGACCAGGTCCTGTCCGTCCCGGGCTATTTCCCACTTCATGTCCCACAGGAACAATCCCATTTTTGAAAATATCTGCTGCAGCAGGTATCCACCCATTATTGCCAGAACAACTGACCGCGAAAAGGTTTCACCATCAACACTCGATATGAGCGCCGCTTCCTGACGGCTTACGTTTCTGTCCTCAGGTTCATACTTGGTGGTCAGGTCAACGAGAGGATTGCCGAACCGTGTCCACGGTTTCAAATCGTCGATCCCCAGTTCGCTCAGGTAACCCTTTTTGTCTGCTTCACTGAGCCGATTATATTTTTTCAGTATTGATGACCCGCTCGTTACACCAAGTCTGACAATATATTCAAGGGGGATGACATTCCTGTCTTTCCCGTGGTATTTCGCATAATCATAGAAGTGCCACCCCAGTACCTTCTTCAGTTCCGGTTTGAGGACTTCATACTTTTTAATCAAGGTCAGATTGCTCAGGCGTGACGGGAAGCCCTTCGAAATGACCTGGCCGCTCTCCCTGTCAACCATTCCCACATGATGGGTAGGGGCACCTTTTTCACAGAATTCCCGCAGGGTTCTTTCCATCAGTCCTGACTCATCCTTATCAGTGAAAATGCTTCTCCCTGAGATTTCCTCTGAAAGGGCACGCCATTCATCAGGATCGTGCAGCGCCTGAAACACGAGATGCCTGAAACCTGCTCTCCCCACATCACTGCCCTCGATATTGAAGATAGTGCCCACATCAAAAACAGACCCTCCTACCGATGTTTCGCTGATTATCAGTTCAGGGTGTCCGGGTACATCGTACAGTTTTTGCACTGATCCGACATAGGACGGATTGTCTAATTTCAATTCAATATTTCCTGGGAATGCGGTCATTATATTGCCTCCGAAGGGATAAACGTTCATTCATAGAGGCTAATAAACTAACTCTTAAAAGGATAAATAGTCAATCACTGAATGGTGCTTCGAAAAGAGAACAGGATTTGGGTAATGAGCGGTGCTGTCCAGCTCACGTTCTGTTTCCCCTCATTGCAAACAGCATATTCTCAAGACACCTGACAAGCATGGCATCGGGGCAGAAAGGCAAAAGGAATAATGAGGCAAGAGATCAGTTCCGGTACTCTCAGGATTTCTGCATGCAGCAGGGCCTTCTCATATACCTCATGTCCTTTCCCTCGCGTTTACACATTTATCTCAAACAGCAACTACATTCGAACCAATGTTACTGGAAAAGCGTGTCATCATCCGGGACGGGACATTGGCTGAGTTGTTATCCATAACCGTGCCTGTATTGACGGGAGACCTGCCCGGGCACCGGTTATCAGTATATTCATCATCGAGGCCGAACATATGCCCATACTCATGGGCAGCAACTCCGCCTGTATCACTCGTGTCCCAGGTTGTCATATTCGTCCCTGCAGGACCCGTGCGGACGCGAACAGTATGGTGTTGACTGGTATTTACCCACTGCACTTCAAATGTCAACGGACAGGTGAGTTCACCTGTTTTGCCGCAACCCCACTGATTGCTCCATGTGTTTTGAATTCCATTTTGCCAGGTTGTCCTCAACGTATTCATGGTCGCAGCCGTAATGCCAGCATCGGGATTCAGGCGCACCCGGATAATAATATGCGTCCATGTCTGTTCAAATGCAGCTGTCCAGCCAAAAATGCATTCAGACTTGGAGAATGAAAACTGTTGGCGCGACATGGATTCCAGCCTGGACCGAAGAGATACATTCCCGGTTATGCTTGATACGCCGAAAATATCATTTATGACTGAGAATTGGCCAGTAAGGCCGCCAAACTTGCGAGCAATGCCTTTCAGACTCAGGTCATTCATTTCTTTTTCCTCCTCCCGGCTTTGAGCAGCCGATCCGATATTTCCATTACCTGCCGGGTTGCTTCAACTATTTTTGGTGCAACGGGTTTATCCTGCGCTGCCCGTTCTTCCTCATCTGCCAGGAAATAGAGGGTAACGTCTTCTCCTTTGACTTCAATAGTTATTGAACCAACGACGGAATCGGGCAGAAACCTGGCTTCTGACCGTGGTACCAGGCTGTCAATCCCTGACTGAATCTTGTGGAAAAGTTCGTAGATTTCAGCCTGATCAACTTTCGAGGAGATTTTTTGTGATGGAATCGCCTTCAGGGAATCCTTTACCATTACATCAGCTTTACCATTGCCAGAAAAACTGTACTCTTTTTCTATGCGTTCGCTCGGCATTCCCCCTGAGACCCTGTAAACAACTTTTGTTTTATTCGTGAGTCTGCGTTGCTCAACATCCTCATGAAACTTCCGTATTAGTTCAAGTTTTGATGGTTTAGCCATGGGCTTTCCTCCTTGCATCAATTTATGAATGGGAGACGGGTCTTCAACTCTATTGTAAGGCCACCAGGATAGGAATGAGTCCTGTCTCTCCCTGTAATGGACGCAATGCCTTGCCAATAACTGCACCAAAAGCCTTCAAAGGTTCATCAGCCTTCATGGCATAGCCAGGTGTATGGGACGTAGTGAGGAGGTCCCCGGCTTCGACAGGTGTGTGTCGGGCATCAACTTTGCAGTACACCTTGCCTGCCAGGGCAACGGGCATCCCTTTGTCAGAAGAATTGTCTTTATCGAGAATGATCCCGGGTCGATACTTCCCCGCACCTGATACGACTCCGACAACTTTTTTATCATAGGCAATTTCGCTTTGTTTCAACATGTTTTCCTGACTGATTACCAAGACAGTACCCGGCTCAATCTGATCAATCCCGGCGACATTGAAATTCTCAGCACAATCAGCTCCTGACAATCTTATATCGCCTGACTGACCATCCAGATGAATGGTCGCCTGGCTGAGGGTCGTATTATTCCCTCCACTCGGGAAGATCATAATATCTCCGGCGGTTCCATTTCCTCCAAGATAGGCGTTCCCACTGGCTCCATCAAGACGAATTCTGGTATTCCCGCTCCCATTCTTCAATATTATGTCTCCGTCCTCCCCGTTTCCTCCCGCCGTGATATCAGCTTTCTGGCCGTTGAGATGGATGGTCGCCTTACTTAATGTCTTGTTGTCTCCGGTTTCGTTAAAAATTACAATGTCGCCATCATCACCGTTGCCGCCAAACCAGGCATTTCCGCCCTGTCCATCCAGACGAATTCTTCTTTCTCCAGTATTACTCTTCAATATAATATCTCCGTCCTGTCCATTTCCACCGGCAGTGAGAGAGGCATTTCTCCCTTTCAGCATAATTGTTTTTTCACCGCTATCGGTCCTCAATTGAATATCTCCGGCTTCCCCGTTTCCCCCGGCATAGATATTTCCATTACCCCCGTTCAACGTAATTGTGGTGTCCGATGAAGAATTCTTAACATTAACTTTCCCAGAAAAATTTTCAGCCATAATCCTTACCTCCTGATTGTGTGTCTCATAGATTCCAGCTTCTTATTGAATTTTGATTCTCCTGTCATAAATGCAATGGGGCCTCCTTTCGCTAGCTGCATCAGGTGAACTAAACAGCAACCCTGATTAGCCCTGCACATTCCCTCTGGTAAATGGTTAGATTTGCCAATGGCTCAAAGCTGCCACACAGTATATGAAAGCCATTATCAGAGAAATATCCTGCGTTGTCAAGCTTTAATTTGATTTGTGTTACCGATGGCAAGGGGTCAGAGCCGGACGTGGGAGGTTCCTGTTGCCCGATGGACAATCATTCACTTCATTTATATTACAAGATAAAGCATTTATAGAACTTGTAAACGTACTTTCATAAGGCAGGCTTGCGGAGAATCAGTCAAAGGGTATCCTGGTAAATACCTTTTCTCGATAACCGTCAAATTGCAGACTATAATTAAGACCCGTACATATCCGGTCTTCTGTCTTTCAGTATGTCATTGAATGGATTCAGGGCCTTGTCCTTTGCTGACCCGGGATCTATGTCGACAGTCATCAGTTCCTCTTCATCGGTTCCTGCCCGGACAAGAATCTCTCCTTTCGGTGAAACAATTTCACTCTTGCCAATAAATGTCAGGGACTGGTCCTCTTTTCGATGTTCTGTCCCTGTCCTGTTTGTCGTAATGGCATAGAGCACATTCTCAAGGCATCTGACAGGCATGGCATCGGGACAGAAGGGCAGTACAAGGTTTGACGGATGGGCAACGACCTCCGCCCCCGCAAGGGCGAGGCTCCTCATCGATTCCGGGAAAAACCAGTCAAAGCATATCATAATGCCTATGCGCCCTATTGCTGTTTCCCAGACTTTAAACCCCGTATCACCGGGAGTAAAGTACAGCGTTTCTTCAAAGAAGAGATGGGTCTTCCTGTAAAGCCCAATGAATCCTTCGGGCCCCGTGAAGACTGCCGAATTGAAGAACCTGTCCCCCTCTCTTTCGGGCAGACCTGCCACAATAAAAAAGCCTTTCTCACGGGAAAGTTCTACAAGCATCTCAGTGGTCTCTCCTTCCGGTGCCGATTCTGAAAGTTCAGCCACTTCATCTTTTGAGACAAACTGATATCCTGTTGCGAAAAACTCCGGCAATACAAGGAGATCAAGGTCTTCTCCTTGCACAGCAGATATCACTTTGTCCATATTTTCTTTTTTCCTGCCGAACTGTGGATTGAACTGATAAAAACCCGCTTTCATGTAATTACGATACCATCACTGATTACGCATTGTCTAATGAGGGCGCGGGCACCGGGCCCCTACATTTTCACTTGTATGGCTGATAGCTATATAGATATTTTGTTACTATAGGAAATTATGTCAAAGGTTCTGATCAGAGATGCATCATATGACTACAAAACACTGAAGCCGAAAATCTTTGAAATCATGGATTCTCTTGGTGGAGACAGGATTCAAAGAGACAGCCGCGTTGTTATTAAACCTAACCTCCTTGCCGCAGCATCACCCGAAAAAGCAGTTGTCACACACCCGCTCATCATAAAGGCAGCGGCTGAGTATGTGCTGGAGAAAGGGGCTGTCCCCCGGATATCAGACAGCCCGGCCGTTGGCACTTTTCAAAAAATTCTGAAAGAAAGCGGCATCCTCAATGAACTGCAGGGACTGAATGTCGAGTACAAAGAGTTTAAGGAATCCGTGTCCGTTGATGTGGGAAAGCCCTTTGAAAAAATCGACCTGGCTGCCGACGCAGTCAATGCGGATTTCCTTATAAACCTCGCCAAACTCAAAACCCATACCCACATGCTGCTTACTCTTGGTACAAAAAACCTGTTCGGCTGCATTGTCGGACTAAGAAAGCCCGAATGGCATTTAAGGGCAGGCGTTGACAGGGAAATGTTTGCTCAATTGCTGGTAAAAATATATCGTGCCCTTCATCCGTCCATGACAATCATTGACGGTATACTGGCCATGGAAGGACAGGGTCCGGGTAAAAGCGGTGAGCCACGTCATGTTGGAGTTCTCATCGCAGGCAGACATGCCCCTGCTGCTGACATCGTCGTATGCAGGATGCTGGGAATTGCGCCTGAGAAAGTACTAACGAATAAGCTTGCCCTTGAGCAGGGGGATGTGAGCGAGGCTATTTCCATAGACGGAACCCTTCCCCGGATCACAGGATTTAAACTTCCCACCATCACACCCGTTGTGTTCGGGCCGGAAAAATTTCACCGGTTTATGCGCAAACATCTCATTCAGAGGCCGGAGTGCAATGATGAACTCTGCAAGCTGTGCGGAGAATGCTGGAAATACTGCCCTGCAGAGGCAATAGGGCACAGTAAAAAGAAACTTCACTTCGATTACGATCAATGTATACGGTGTTACTGCTGCATAGAAGTCTGTCCCCACGGTGCACTGAAGGCAGTGGAAACAGTTACGGGAAAACTGACAAGGAAAATATTAAAACGCTGACTGTAGGGGCAGGCCCCTGTGCCTGCCCAGGCGGCTGAACGATGAGAGCTGAATGCTGACCGCTTAATGATGCACAAAATGATAAATCTATCAGGCATATACGTCAGCAATCAGACAGAAACGTTACGGAAGAGGGACCCCTTCAATATCTGTAATGAGCCATTGCCTGTACTGACCTGTACTTTCTTTTATTTTCATGCGGGCATTGCGAAATGTCTGATGCTGTCCCTTCTTATAATTCCAGGGCTCTCCAATATCTCCCGTAAACTCCAGCGTCAGTAAGGGCACGCTCACCCTGTAGCCTGCAGTCCCCATGTATTGTTTCTCCCCCATAGGGACGGGACTGATATCGCCAATCGTTAACTCTATTACTTTATAAGTCCTCTTCTCAAAGTGTTTGACAATGACTTCTTCTACTGTGCTTTCAGCAAGGGGGCTCGTGCACCCCCCTGTCACAAGCAGAACAATCATCAGCATCGTCCGGCAAAAAACAGACCTATTCATTTTTTAAAACTTAATCTTTTCTGTAATCCCGACCATATCGACGACAGGCATGTGAGGAGCTCCTTCCCCGAGAAGGTCATTCACCAGAGACTGAGAGGCACTCCTGTATTTCAGCGTTGCCTCAACTTTCAAAGGAGAGACCGCGTCATCGGGAACAATAAACGCATATTTTTCCATGACAAATCCTTTTGGCGGAATTCGGTGGTCATAGAGTATTCTGTCCGCCTTGGCAATATTCAATACCGGTTCTCCCTTCTCATCACCAAGTTGTGTGAAATACTTGACGGCATCTTTCCCGATGTTCCCTTCCTCATCAATTCTTCCCGAGTGCAGGATTATCGCGCCTGCGGCATCAGTTATTTTGACATCCAGCCACATTTGCCTTATTTCTGTGAGACCTGTGGGAAGGTAATGCCCCGCGCCTGAATTAATAACTTTTATATGGACCTCTGCAAGTTCCTCTCGTTTGTATTCTCCTGTCTTATTGAGTACGAGGTCAGCCGTGTTCTGGAGCCGTTCCACCGCCATCTTCGCATGTTCCTCATTCCCCCCCAGCTTTGTGATAACGGCATTGGCGCCGACAAAATAGTGGGTCCACACATGATCTCTTTCAGGGCCGTCATCGCATGCCTTCCCCGGGTTGTCGGGCCTTTCGGTTGTCCCTGTTGCAGGAATTCCGGGCTTTTGCCTCATGTGGCAATCCTGACAGTGTACCGTGGTCTCAGGATCTCCTGTATTATAGGGGCTGTTCTTCCATTCCGTATAGGTCTGTTCAAAGGGCAGTCTGTTGGCAGCATGGGACACATCGTGACAGAGTCCGCAAAATTCGGATTTTGTATGCAATTCGGAATACTTTGTCGGATGGTAGGGTGAGTCTGAGTCCCTGTAGGGGCCCAGCATGGTGGACGGGTCGTCTTCGCCTCCTCCCGGTTCAACTTCATAGTCTGCGTCACCGATATGTTTTACATCGCTGATATTGTGGCACCAGTTACAGAAAATCCCCTGGGCCGCGACGTCAGTCAGATTATTATAGTCTTCTCCCGGCGAAGTCGTGGAATAGGAACGGAAGCCGAGGGGTGTGTGGCACTTCACACATGCCTTCGTCTCAAGGATTTCCTTGCTGCTGACTGCTTCCTTGAAAAACAGTCTGGATGCCGCCCTCCAGAGGGGATCTGTAAAGGCCTTGCTGTGCATAGACCCGTTCCACTGACCGTATATCTCTGAATGGCATTGAGAACAGACAGCAGGTCCGACAAACTGGTTTGTCCTCACCTTTTTGAAATCAAACATCTCATGCTTCTCTATCACGTTAATTTTTTTCTCATCATCATCCGCTTGTGCATATTCAGACTTTCCTTTTGCCATGTCCATACCAGACAGATATTCTGCTACTTTCTCTGCTTCATCTGAAGAAATAGCCCATCGGGAATACCGCGCCATTCTCAGGGTCGTGCTTTTCCAGGCAGCAAGGTCTCTTTTTCGTGTCATCGCCCTTTCGAGGGCATGACACTGACTGCATTTCTGCTCAAATATTTTTTTTCCTTCTTCCGCCCCTGCCGATGTAAGTGGAACCATGAAAAGAACAAGAAATATACCGATGATTTTATTCATGCAATTCTCCCTCTTGAGTACTCTCTCTTGGAATAGTATTATCCTATCATAAATCCTGTGTACAATTATTCCCAATAATGAAGTGATAATCAAGCGGTCAGCTTTCAGAGATGAGCTTTCAGCGCTCAGCAGTCAGCTTACAGATAATAATTGCTATTGATAAACGCAACGTGTCTATTCCAAGGCGTTTCAACAGGAATATTCCGTTTCTTATTTTCAATAAGGCTGATGGCTGACCGCTGAATGCTTAATGAGCGGAAGAAACTGGTGGCGGTGGCTGGACTCGAACCAGCGACTCCGCGGATATGAGCCGCGTGCTCTGACCGACTGAGCTACACCGCCTGGAAATTACAGGTAAGTTTAAAAAATTAACAGAACAGCCTGTTTAAAGTCAACTTTTTGAGTTCTCAGCTTTCAGCAATCAACAATCAGCTTCATAGAAAAAAAGGCAACTATCCCAAAAAACAGGAAGATTTCAAATAAGCAGCTCCTTCCCCTGTTTCTTACAATTAACCGTCTAAAGTTGTTAAAATATCCCATGCCCCGTGCAAAAACCCTCTTTCAATGCCAGAGCTGCGGTCACACAAGCCCGAAGTGGCTCGGGAAATGCCCCGATTGCGGGGAATGGAACAGCTATACCGAAGAGCAGCAGGTCACAAAACTGAAAAGGCAGAAGTCAGCCGAGCCGGTTGCCCTGCCTGACATCACGGCCTCAAAAGACAGCAGGTTTTCGACGGGTATCACGGAGCTTGACCGCACCCTGGGCGGAGGAGTAGTCCTGGGGTCGGTTGTGCTGATCGGTGGAGACCCGGGTATCGGCAAGTCAACGCTGACCCTCCAGTCTCTGGAAGGCCTGACAAAACTGGGCAAGGTCCTTTATGTATCAGGAGAAGAATCTCCCGAGCAGATAAAGATGAGGGCCGAGAGACTGAACATCGCATCGGCTGATATCATCATACTGCCCGAAACATCGCTTGAAAGCATTATCACGATAGCTCAGAAGATCAATCCCCGGCTCATAGTGATTGATTCGATTCAGACCATCTTTTCTCTGGAACTGCCGTCAGCTCCCGGGTCTGTGGGACAAATAAGAGACTGTGCCACAAAGCTCATGTTTTATGCCAAGAAGCACGGAACACCGCTGTTCATCATCGGACATGTAACAAAGGAGGGGGCAATAGCAGGACCCAAGGTGCTGGAGCATATCGTAGATACGGTCCTGTATTTTGAGGGGGACAAGGGCAACCCCTTCCGGATTCTGAGGACCGTAAAGAACAGGTTCGGCTCAACCAATGAAATAGGGGTGTTTGAGATGATGGAGTCAGGGCTGAAAGAAGTCAGCAACCCTTCGCAGCTCTTTCTCTCTGAACGGCCCCTGAATGTTCCCGGCTCTGTAGTTACGGTAAGCATAGAGGGGACAAGGCCGCTGCTGGTTGAAATTCAGGCCCTGGTTACTGCCTCAAGTTTCGGGGTGCCGAGAAGGACGGCAATAGGAGTAGACTTAAACAGAGTCAACCTCCTTGTGGCGGTGCTGGATAAACGCCTGGGAATGCAGCTCGGCGGAATGGACATATATGTCAATGTGGTAGGCGGCCTGAAGATCAATGAGCCGGCAGTTGATATGGCGGTCATGGCCGCGATTACATCCTCTTTCCGGAATCAGGCCATTGAAGCGGGCATCTATACCTTCGGTGAAGTTGGCCTGTCCGGCGAGTTACGGGCCATCAGCCAGGCAGAGGTGAGGATCAACGAGGCTGCCAAGCTTGGATTCACCAGGGGAATAGTGCCTGTCAGCAACAGCAGCAATAAAGAGAACCGGGATATCGAAATTATAGGAGCAAAAAATGTTGAAGACGCTGTTCAGATTCTTATGTTTTAGCCTGATTCTCTTTGTGACGGCCTGTGCTCCAATCCGGCAGCCGGCGCCTCCTACCGTTTACGAAGAAGAGGAACTGACGCTCGACGAGCTTTTGGCAAGGGCCGGAAATAACATAGACCACCTCAAAGCCATCACAGATATTAAGATTGAAAAGAATAATGAACCCTACTCGTTTATTAATGCTTCTGTACTCATAAAGAAACCTGGATGGGTACACATGAGGATGTACCAGCTCGGCATGCTTGTCAGGGATTTTGTCATAAAAGAGGATAGGCTGTATGTTTTGTCGGGGAAAAAAGACCATAAACTAAAGACCCTTGGGACGGAGCTGTATAATGCAATCTTCTGGTGGGATGCTTACAGCACCGGTGAAATGCATACCAACGGGAAGCACTACATCATCAATGCTGATAATAAGGAAATCTATGTGGACAGAAATACGCTCTTACCCATAGGACAGGAAATTCAGACTCTCAACAGAAATATAAAAATTGAATATGGCAATCCTGTGAACAATGAAGGTTTCTGGTACCCTGCTCTTTTAAAAATATATGTGGATAAGTTCACGTTTACGGTGAAACTGAAAAAACTACTGAAAAATCCCGAACTGGGAGAGTATGATTTTCAGGTTCCTGCGGAGAGCTGACGGCCCGCTGCGAGCAATTCTGAAATACTCAATGCCCGCTGCACCCAGAACTTACACTTGAGAGTTCCATATAAGCACATGGCAGCATGTATGTATCATTTTCATTTTGAGTCAGTAAGATGATGCCCTGTAATTTCTTATACACATTAACGAATGAAAAACTACTGTGACAGAAAGTAACAGAGAACCGGCTATACAGAAGGAAGACTATCTTTCAAAAGGGGCCAGGGGCGGAGCACTCTCATTTGCAGTAAAGACAGGGTCTACGCTCCTTGCTTTTCTGAACCAGGTCTTGCTGGCAAGAATATTAGGAGCAGAGGGAATCGGTGAAGTTTTGCTGGCTGTCAGTGTTGTGAAGATATTCGGCCTTGTGGGAAAGTTCGGGATGGAAGAGGCCATGATGCGTTTTGTTCCTTCATATGTGGGGAAAAATGATAACGCTCGATTAAGGGGGGCTCTCTCTTTTTCCCTTCAGTTCAGTCTTCTGCTCTCTGTAGTTCTTGGTGTTGTCCTATGGCTCTGTTCAAACCTTCTTGCAACAGGCCTGTTTCATTCTGAAGGTCTTGCAAGAATACTGCCATTTGCCGCTGTGGCCATTCCGCTCACCGTTGTGTATGAGGTCATAGGCGGTATTATGAAGGGGTTCAAAGAGACAATGAAGGCCCTGCTGCCACAGTTTTTAATATCACCCCTTCTCAGGATAGTTCTTTTTCTGTACCTTTCTCTCTTTGCCAGCGATCCTCTGTACGCCATAGTTGCGTACATCGCCGGAGATCTGCTGGCAATGATTGTTGCCATTGCCTTCCTCAGGAATAAAACCCGCGGAATCAGGGCATTGGACAGGCAGACTGAGCGCAGGAAAATTTTTAATGTTGCGTATACAATGATATTTACAGGCTTCGGTGTTTATTTGTTCACGCAAGCAGATTTGTGGATGGTGGGCATGTTAACCTCGACAGAAGATGTAGGTATCTACGGTGTTACAGCCAAGCTTGTTACACTTACAGCGTTCCCCCTGAGCGCCTTTTCAGCGATTATTCCCCCGTTGATATCATCAATACATACATCTGGAGACCTTGATGAGCTGAAAAGAGTGGTACGAGGTAGTTCCCGCTGGATTTTCAGTGCTTCCATGCCTATAATACTGACTCTGTTCCTGGAGGGGAACATTATCCTGAAGTATCTTTTCGGAGCGAATTTCGCTGCAGGACATGCAGCCCTGCTTATTCTGCTGGCTGGTCAGGTGGTCAATGCGGGTGCCGGTCTTGTCGGGTATTTTCTGCAGATGACAGGGGAACATAAAGGGTACATGAAGATTATGATTTTTTTCAGCATTGCAAATATCATACTGAATTTTCTGTTAATCCCCCTATACGGAATCAATGGCGCCGCAATGTCAACAGCAGTATGTCTTGCCATGATTAACATCGTGTCTGTTATTGCAGTGTATAAAAAAGTGTCGGTCCTCACCCTCGCCAAAGGACTTGGATTTGATGCCCTGTTTATTGCTGTTGTCGTCATTATTTATATGCTGTGCAGGCATTATCACTTTGACGTAGGGTATCATATTTTACTGGCATTCTCTCTTGCAGTTTACTTAGGAAAATCATTCATGAAAAATGATATTCCCTGGCGACTCATTCTAACGAAATACAGGCCGGGATGACTGAGCAGCTCAGCCATAGTACTGTTTGTATGAAAATAAAAAAAGAGCATTACATCCTTGGTCTTATCATTATCGCAGGTATCGTTCTCAGGATATTCAAATTTGGAGATCCTGTCGTTGGAACAGACGTTGCGGCCTTTTCACGCCTTGGAAAGAATTTCATAGAAAGCGGCAGTTACTCATTCGGGGAAAACTATAACATGGGAGTTTTTTTCCCACCAGGATATCCCCTGTTTATAGCAGTAACAAACTTTTTTTCCCATGATCTGTTTTTTTCGGCCAAATTTGTATCTTTCCTTGCAAGCCTAATAACAGTAATCTTGTTTTATTTGATTGGAAAAGAGCTGCATAGCGAAGAGGCCGGCCTCTTTGCTGCCTTCGCTTATGCTGTTCATCCTTTGAGTATTATTCTCGGTGTATATGGAAATTCAGATGCCCTGTTCTTTTGCTTTTTCTTCTTCTCCATCTACATATTCCTTCTCTCATTAAAGAAAGACCGAATGCTTTATTATTTCCTGATCGGAATTTCAGCTGGTATAGCTACCATAACTCGGCCGGAAGGGATGTTCTTAATTATGTTGCCTTCTCTCCACTTCTTCGGTCTTTTGGGCAATAGGCCTCCAAAAGCCATGAAGCGTCTGATAAGCGTTGTTGCAATGCTTTCGGTTTTTATCATGATTATATTCCCATACATGCTGTTCGTGAAAAACTATACAGGAAAATTTGCATTGTCCGGGAAAAACAATATCGCCGTTCTTCTTGCAGAACTGAGTCACGACAAGGAGTACCACGAGATCGTAAATGCCCCTAAAAACCTATATGATAAAGCGGCCTTTTCCTTTAACAAAGATAAAAAACAGTTAACAGGGTGGAACAGAGATGTACATCGTTCACTGCTGAAAGATTACATACTAACCCATCCCCTAGAATTCATACGCGGATATCAGCGAAAAGTATTTCAGGAAATACAAATTTTGATTAAATTGTTCCTGCCGATCATGATACCACTTACACTCTTGCTGTTTGATCGTGATTTATTTAGGAGAAGAGCAGTATTAATATTTATTCTATTCCCAATCATCTATTCCATTATTTATCCTTTTTTTGTAATAATCGAACGGCAGACTTTCTTTATCGTCCTTTTCCCTCTTATCCTTTCCTCTATTGGTTATGTCCACTCCGAATTTGCGCTCACTCATTCATTCGATTTCTATGGTATTGAGAGAAACAGGGTTGCTTTATTTCTGAAAAAATATATCAAGCTCATTATCATCGTAATATTTATTATCAGCGGTGTTATTTATCTAAAATTATCCAGCTTCCACAAAGTTCCTGATCCCATTGAGCACGCCAAAGCAGGATACTTCATAAAAAGCACTGTATCAAATGAGTATGAAAAAGTTAATATCATGTCGAGAAAACCTATTGTCAGCTTTTACAGTGATGCCCGGTTTACCATGTTACCCTATGCACCTGCTCTAAATGTAATTGAATTTGCAAAGCTCAATAATGTTGATTATATTGTTGTTGATGAAAGGCTACTCAGCCAGTGGGACTTTTACGATGAACTGCTCCACATGGATAAGCATTTTGATGATGTTGAACTTGCGTATGAAGATGTGTCCGGAATGATGATCAAGTTATTTGAAATCAAGAAGCGGGAAGCTTCATTCCAGGAATGATTCCGTCTTTGTCCTTTTCTGATCAGACTCGATTAATCTCCCCATGTCTTGATAAATCATCGGTTCGTAACGTAACGTATATATATGAGTTTTAAGGTGTCGAAATCCACAATTTCAGGCAACATCCTTGATAAAAAAATATTGTTCATAGGTCTTGACGGAGCATCCAGGAAGATCATTGACAGGATGGTTGGACAAAAAGAATTACCCGCCCTTGGAAAGCTCATTTCCACAGGGAGCTATTTCCCTTCTTCCCATGCATTTAGGCCATGTGCCTCTCCTGTTATCTGGACAAGCATGTCGACAGGAAAAAATCCTGACAAACACGGAGTGAAGGGAATTTTTGATAATGCCTATTCCCTGACCGCGAAGAGGATATGGGAAATATTTGATGCACTGGGATTTCCAGTGGGCGTTATGGGACATTTCCTTACATGGCCGCCTCAAAAAGTAAACAACGGATTTATCATTCCGAGCATACTGGCATTGGGGAAAGAGTGTTATCCTGAGAAATACGGATTTCTCTGGGAGCTGACACACGACCCGGACAACCAGAAAAAAATCAGCATCCGGAGAATGCTGAAATATTTTGGCACCTGTCACCACAATGGAATCAAGCTGTCGACATTCTTTGAGGTCATTCTGGGATTTATAAAAAAAAGACTCCCCTTGCTCGAAAATCTCGACAGGTACTCTTTTATGTCATCCATAAGCATGAGGACCAAGTTTTACCGGGACCTCTTTATAGATCTGTGCAGAAAATTCAATCCAAAATACGCCTATTTTCACCTTCACCTGATAGACACGTACTCTCATAACTACTGGCAATACCTGGAACCGGAAAGGTATGAAAATATTCCTCAAGATGAGGTCAGGAGATATGGACAAAAGGTCTATAACGCCTATCGAAATGCAGACCGCATCATTCAGGATATACTTGATTCAGCTGATCCCGATACAGTAGTTGTTATTGCTTCTGATCATGGTTTCAGGAGCGTAGAAGAGGCATCACACTGGTTTAACAACTTGACAATACGAGCTCAGAAGCTTGTCGATCTCGATCAGAAGGGGGATCTGTATGTAAGTATCATCGTTCCGACCATTCATGTCCGGGTGCGGAATGCCACAGCGGAGAAAAACGATTATTATAAATCGTTCCTGAAGTCCCTTCAGGTTGCAGAGGATGGAAAACCCCTGTTTGTCATTGAGGAGATTGAGCCCGGTGACTTCCTCCTCGAGTTTAATCAGGACATTAATGCTATTTCCGGCAAGCATATCACAGTCAATGGCAATTCTTTTCCTGCTGAAGAGCTGATGGTTACAGTACAGGAATATACCCCTGGCATACACGATGAAAATGACGGGATCCTCATTTTACATGGCCCCGGGGTAAAACAGGGTGGGCCTCAGGAAAGGATTGTCCACCCCTATGACATTGTCCCTACAATGCTGGCACTCTGTAATATGCCCGTCGGAAAAGATATGGACGGCCAGGTTATTACTGAAGGGATTGAGAATGAGTTTCTTCAGAAACATCCTATATACTATGTCGACAGCTATGAGGAGTTTGGAGAGCAAGACAGTGATGATGGTAAAAGAGAATTTAGTGAAGAAGAAGCCAGGAATCTGAAAGAGCAGCTCAAGGACCTGGGGTATATGTAAGACAAGAACTTTTCCACAGGCAAGACGCAAAATTTGTTATAATAAGAAGTTATTTAATACACTCAACGAGTCAAAATAATCCAAAAATGAAAGTCCTGTTAATTAATCCGCTTACGCTTGAAGATAGTATGGTAAATATTACGCCCAACCTGGGCCTTGGCTATTTAGCTGCGGCATTAAGGGATAATGGATTTGAAGTGGAAATCTGGGATGGTGTTAAAAAGAACATGACAAAGCAGAAGCTTGAAGACAGGCTTAATATGGGTGACTACCAGGTAGCCGGTTTTCAGACGTACACCAGAAGTGCCCGGGAAGTTCAGGCAGGCCTGGAGAAAGTTAAGTCAATCAATCCTGACGCAATAACAGTGATCGGCGGACCTCACTCTTCGGGTGACCCCGAAGGATCCATGAAATATTTAAAGACTGATTATGCCTTCAGGGGTGAAGCAGAAATAGGATTAGTTCAATTATTAAAAAATGTTTCAGGTGATGATGCTATGGAGTATGAAGATATTAATAATTTAATCTGGAGAAAAAATGGCAACGTTGTCTGTAACCCCCTGAAGCCTATTGAAGACCTGGATATAGTGGGCATTCCTGCATGGGACTTAATTAATCCAAATGACTATCCCTATGCCCCTATCGGAGCTTTTTCAAAGAAAACACCTTTAACTAGCATCTCATCTACCCGTGGGTGTCCTTATAGTTGTACCTTCTGTGCAAACAATACAATCATGGGCAGAAAAGTGAGGGCCAGGAGCGCAGAGATCGTGTTAAAAGAAATGGAACTGCTGCATGACAAATACGGGGTAAGAGAATTCCAGATAATAGATGACAACTTCACCTCCAAAAAATCCCTCACCTTAGGGGTCTGTAAAGGAATTATTGACAGGGGATGGGACATAAGCCTTTCTTTCCCCAATGGCGTACGGTTAAGCACTCTTGATGAGGAAATACTGGCTCTTCTTGAACGGGCCGGATGTTATTCTCTGGGGCTCGGTATTGAATCAGGATCTCCAAGAACACTAAAAAACATGAAAAAAGCCCAGTCCGTTGAGGAGATAAAAAAGCAGGTTAACTTGATTCACAGGGTCACCAAAATCAGGACAACCGGCTTTTTCATTATCGGTTACCCGACAGAAAAAAAGGAAGATATCTTACAGACAATACAGCTTTCCAAGGAGCTTCCGATAGACAGAGCGCAGTTTACCATTTGCCTTCCTGTCCCCGGGAGCGAAATGACCGAGCAGATGATTAAAGAGGGGAAACTGAAGGATGTTGACTTTAGTGATATATCTTTTCAGAACATCGTTCATGTGCCTGAAGACATGACAATGAAAGAATTGAAAAAATATAGAACCAAGGCTTACATGGAATTCTACCTGAGGCTCAGGATAATACTCGGCTTGTTATCAGAAATTCAATCCCTTGAGCACGTTAAATTTATTTTCAGAAGAGTAAAGAAACTATTTTCCTAGAATCAGTACTTTTTGGTTGCCTATCAGTTCCCATTACAACGCGGACCTTTTGATAATATCTATTTTTTTTGTTTTCAGACCCTTCTTCTTAAGAGGCTGCAAATCGTACATGGCTGATACAAATACATGATCATGCAGATCGTATCTGGGCAGTACACTATCTATTCCGTCCTCTATATGCTCCGGCTTGACAGCAACAAAATAAATAAAAATGTATTCCCGACCACCGGCTTCTATCTTATAGTCCTCACGCCCTATCTTCTCGGCCTTATAGGAAGGCGATGTTCGCAGAAGCTCAAAGACAACGTGAGGGTTGTGAAAGTATCCCAGGACCGCGATTTTATCTTCATCCACATCGACTATTTGTTTTGCACTGGCCTGAAACTTGACCACTCTTTCTTTGAGCATTGCGTTGCTCTTCCACAGATTTCCACTGGGAGTGAGAATGGAAAAAGAAGGGGACACTGCAAAAAAGTTCCCAGCTATAACTGCAACCGTCAGAGCCGTTACGAATTTAGGGGCCCTCTCATATAAAAAAACAACAATGACCACGAGCAGCGGAAGCGTAGCGGGCATGTTATGTCTTGCATTATTTCCGATCATTACTATCCAGAAAAGTACGGGAACTGCAGCCCATGAAATGAGAAAGACAAGCAGATCCAGTCTTCTTTTCACCAGAAAATAGATCATTGATGCAATTCCCAGAAAAAAGGTTACCATTCCTGCTCCATAGGCTACAGGCTTTACCTGTCGAACAAGATAGGAAAGATTTGAAGGAATTATGAGGGAATATTCATACCATTCAGACATGCCTTCTTTTGACATGGTCGTTCCGCCTCCCGGCCCCAGCATGAGATTTCTCAAGAGCAGAAACAGGATTCCGGATATAAAAATTATGAGGAAAGGGCTGGCTATTTTCCCTCTATTTTTTTCTTTTTTCATAATGAGAATTCCAATATAAATACCGGAAATAAGTACAATATCTGATTTAAAAAGAAAAGCAACTGTCAGAAAGACGCATGATAGAAACATCAAATAATACATTGTGCTCTTCCGGCTGTGGTCCAGCCCTGAAAGATAAAAACAGAGGGACACCAGTAAAAAGAAAAGGGCTATAAGGTGGGGAAAGCCCATTATAGTGGCCTGGTAAAAAGAAGGGGCAAAAATCAGAGCAAGGACTGAACAAAAGGC
>CALZGI010000100.1 GCA_945786855.1 Thermodesulfovibrionia bacterium
AGGGAAGAGCTGTTGGCGGAGGGATACATCAGTGAGGGTGATTTTGAGCTTTTTGAATGCGTTGACTCTATTGATGCCGCGATTGAAAGCATCAATCATTTTTACAAACGGTACCACAGCATCCGGTATGTAGACAAAAAGCTTGTTATCCGTATGCACTCTGAAATCGATGATGGGTCGGTCAGAAAACTGAACAGGAAATTTTCAGATATACTCGATCCTGACGGGAAAATCACTCTTTCCGGTGCCCTGGCTGATGAAAATGATGAGCCTGAATTAGCTGATTTACCCAGGCTTATTGTGGATTTTAATCTTCAGGACTTTGGCAGGCTGAGAAAGCTTATATATGAGATCAACGCATGTTGATTCTTTTTATAGAGTGAATCACAATCGATCGGTTTTTCGTTAATGTTGCCGGCCTCTACCGTAAATGAGTGTTAAATCCCTTATCTCAGCCGCGAGCGCTGGAGAAAGGTGTTCAGGCTTCATTCGCCATTCCCAGTTTCCTGTCGGACTTGCCGGAAGGTTCATCCTGTCCTTTTCACCGAGACCCAAAAAATCCTGCATGGGGATAATTACTCTGTCCGCCACGGACATCATGGCAAGTCTTACCAGTTCACGGCAGACAGTCTTCTCTGTTACTTCATGCCCGATATACTGCGAGATTCTGGCCTTGTCTTCTTTGTTTAATTCTGATTTGTACCAGCCTGCAATTGTATTATTATCATGGGTGCCGGTGTATATAATGCAGTTCCTGACATGGTTGTGGGGCGCATAGGGATTTGTGGGAAGATCCTCACCAAAGGCAAAAAGAAGCACCTTCATTCCCGGAAATCCGAATGTGCTCATAACGTCCTTCACATCGTCGGTAATCACCCCGAGGTCCTCGGCTATAATCGACATGTCAGGGAAATTATTTAAAAGGGTGTTGAAAAAATCCTCCGCCGGGGCTTCTACCCATTTGCCGTTTATTGCCGTTTCTTCGCTTGAATGAACCTGCCAGTAGCCGACGAACCCCCTGAAATGGTCCAGTCTGAACATGTGGAAAAGTTTGAGATTATGTCCAATCCGGTTTATCCACCATGAGTATTGAGCTTTTTTTATGACCTCCCAGTTATAAACGGGGTGCCCCCACAACTGTCCAGTAGTGCTGAAATAATCCGGCGGTACTCCGGCAACATGAAGAGGCCTTTTCTGTTCATCGAGACTGAAAATTTCAGGATTTGACCAGACATCGGAGCTGTCATAATTAACGTAAATTGGAATATCGCCAAATATTTTTACCCCCTTGCTGTCGCAATAATTTTTCAGGGAATACCACTGATTGAAAAAAATATACTGGAGAAATTTTTCCCTGAGTATGTTATCACTTAACCTGTCTGCCATTTCGGCAAGGGCATCCTCTTTTCTGTCCCGCAATTCCATGGGCCATTTGTTCCACCGTATTCCCTTGAAATGGTTTTTTATGGTAATAAAGAGGGTATAATCTTTAAGCCAGTGGGCGTTTTCGTTGCAGAATTTCTGGAAGTCCTGGTGGCCGGACAGCTTCTCCCTGTTTCTTTCATAGGCCCTGTTGAATAATGCATTCTTGAAAAGTATAACTGACTCATACTTGACCCTGCTGTTTGAAAATTCCGGTATGTCCCGAATATCAGATTCTGACAGAATATCGTTCTTTACCATACGGTCAGGGCTTATGAACAAAGTATTCCCCGCGAGAGCGGAAAAACTGCTGTAGGGCGAATTGCCATAGGCCGGGCAGGTAAGGGTGAGAGGAAGTATCTGCCAGAACCGCTGATGAGTATCGGCGAGAAAATCAACAAATTTATACGCATGAGGTCCGAGATCGCCAATCCCGTATGGAGATGGCAGCGATGTTATATGTAAGAGTATGCCGCTTCCTCGTTTATTCAATCATTCTCCTGACTGTTTCCCTGCCAGCGGTTTTTCACCGAAAGGGCTGATAGTATGAACCACTCTTCCCGGAGTGGACTCAATCCTGATGCTACACTTTTACTTTTAAATAATCCCCAAGCTCACGAAAACCTTCCACCCACTTCCGGGCAGAACCGCCTCCTCCATCAGCCTTTTCCTTCATCATGTCATAGGTGTTTTTATAGATTGAGAAATACATGCTCTGGGACTTCCAGAGATTCAATGACAGCGAAAGGGGAGTCAGCGCCTTTAATGCACCAGTCATTTGAAAAAGGGCCTCTTCATCTTCCGGCTCAAGGTTCAGTTTTTCCATCAAAGAACCGACCCATTTGTTCACAATAAATCCAAGCGTTGTCTTGTCGACAGAAAGGGACAATCGCTGGGTTTCATCAATGAGCTTGTTCAGTTTCTCCATATCAATGCTTTCATCTTCAAAGCACTTTTTTAAATCGGTGTCCACTATATACTCTGCCGCAAACTGGAGCGGTACCGGAATTCTCTGATGGAGGCTGTTATAGAAATTCATCACTGCATAATTATTCTCATAGATCTGACGGTAGGAAGACTCCACCGCTTCATAGGTAAGCTGCAGTATCTGATTAAGAACTCTTCTCTGCTCGTCCCTGAAAAGGTGCCACAGTGAATAAATATTGCCTGAAAAATGTTTGTCAATGGTCCGTATGGCATCAGGAACATCTCCCTTTTCGAAGGCTTCCGAAATCTCCTTCCGGAGGAGATCAAAGTCTTCATCTCCCTGGAAATTTTTAACACCCGCGTTTATATTGTGGTCGCCGAGATGGAGAACGGCAAAGCTGATTTTCCTTTCATCCCATGTGACCTGTGATGTGATCGTTGCCTTCCCAATAGCCAGATTGAGGTTCCCTGCTCCTGTTTTTTCGAAAACATCTCTTTTTACAGTGTAACTGTATACATCTGTTGCTTCCGGGTATTCCTCAAAGACTGAGGAGATACTGTAATGCGCCCCCACGCGCAGGAGATCTATTTTGGAAGGCTTTATGAATTTATCATAGACTTCTGTTGCGTTTTTATAGACGTTGCTGGGAATAGATTCAAGGCGTTTTGAAAACTCCTGTTCCAGAGAGAGAGAGCTGACTTCTTCAGCGTACTGGATGGCTTTCGAAGCGTACTGTATTATCTGAGTGGTCTCGATGCCCGAGACCTCGTCGAAAAACCATCCGCAGCTTGTGTACATGAGCATCGCATTTCTCTGCATTTCAAGGAGGTTTAAAGACCGAACCTTTTCTTCTTTTGATAAATCATGTGATGCATGGTTCCTGAAAAACTGATTAGCATTTTCTTCTGTTCGGGCCAGAACTACACTGATATAGTCATTTCGTGCAATCCATGGAGCTCTAAAATATTTAGATGCTTCCGGTTCATAAACATGAATCAGTTGTTCCCGAAGCCAGTCAAGGGTTTCCCGCAAGGGTTTTCGCCACTTCTGGTTCCACCCCGGATTCATTCCGGAATTGCATCCGCAATCGTTCTTCCATCTCTCTACCCCATGGGCACAGCTCCAGGCTGAATGCTCGTGAATTTCAGTCTCATGGGCAGGAGGATATTTTTCGAGGAATTCCGCGTAATTCGTTAGTTGGGCGAGATTGTTGGCTTCGATGTGATGAATACAGTAGCCGAGGGCCATTTCACCGAAGGTATGATGATGTCCGTAGGTTTCGCCGTCTGTCGCTATATTGATGAGTGATGGATGCCCGTGGTTGTGGTGTGTGGCTGCAACGAGACTCTCGGCAAAGGATTTTCCGCTTTTCAGCAGGCCACCGAAGGCTATCTTGTGGGACATTCCCCCGTCATAAAAAAAGATATTTATTTTTCTCCCCGATGGTAATGTCAGACTATAGGGGATGGTTGTGTCGACAGATCCGTTTTGTACGTCATGCCATGAATCCTGTCCGCCGGCCCTGACTCTTTTTGCCTGTCCGGGAGCGAGAATAGTGAATTTAATGCCGTGCTCACTCAGTATATCAAGGGTTTCAGTATCGACGGCGGTCTCCGGAAGCCACATGCCTTCAGGCTGCCGGCCGAATCTTTTCCTGAAATCAGCTATCCCCCAGATTACCTGGGTAGTTTTGTCCTTTCTGTTTGCAAGGGGCATTATCATATGGTTGTATGCCTGTGCCAGGGCGTTGCCGTGCCCGCCGAAGCGTTCAGCGCTGATTCTGTCTGCTTCCAGGATAGCCTTGTACACGTGGGGGGAATACCGTTCAATCCAGTTCAGCAGCGTTGGGCCGAAGTTGAAGCTGATTTTTTCGTAGTTGTTGACTATCTTGATTATCTTGCCTGTATTATCGGTTATACGCGTGACCGTATTGGGCTCATAGCATTCGGCGTTAATCCGCTCGTTCCAGTCATGGTAAGGATGGGCACTGTCCTGGAACTCGATCTCCTGGAGCCAGGCATTTTCCCTGGGAGGCTGATAAAAATGGCCGTGGATGCACAAATATCTTTTCATATAATAAATCCTGTCTTTATAATTTTTCCCTGATACAACATACGATTATAAGAATTCTCATTATTTTAGTCCATATTGCCCTGGCAAATATATAGAAGAAGATGCCGTGAGGGGTATGTGAAGATGAAAATTCGAGAGGGGCGCGGCAGGTAAGGAATGAATGGAGGTTTCAGGCAGGGAACATGTTTTTGAACAGACCATGTCCCCTGACAACATCTAAAATTTCTTGTTGAGCAGCGACATTGCCTGGTCAAGGAGATGGCAAGCCTGTTCGAGTTCCTTAAAGGACCGATGGACCCATTGGCTCCCCCAGAAAAAATTACAGCTTGTCTCGGCGGTCAGGATATGGTCATAGGCATCAACAATCAGCTGCCGCACTTCTTCAGGATCGTGAACAGTACTGTGATTTTTATCGAAGGATTTTTTTGCTTTATGGTAATAATTGCTTGCATTATGTAATTCGTCCCACCCCTTTTTCTGAAGGAGTGACCCGGTCCACTGAGTGAAATCACCTCCCCAGTGGTCGCCTGTGTTCCACGCCCCGCGATGCACTTCAACTTCCTCATCGGGCGGGAATCTTTCTATGAACGCACTTATGTGGACAGGAATGAAGCCGAGGGTACCCTCCCTGTATCTGTTCAATATTTGATGATAAAAATGACCCCAGAAGCCGCTTTCTATATTTGTTGTCCGGAACCACCCTCCATTTTCACCGTCTGTCCATGTCGTTACCAGTGCGGGAAAGTCACACCCTTTTGTCCTCTCGTAAAGTTCATGCTGAAACCATCCCGGGTCTAGCCCTGATTCCTGCGCGTCCGAAAGCTCACGGTCCCTGGGGATCACGATAATCTCCTCCCCTTCATGTCGTGCGATATAGGGCCTGTACCGTAGTTCTTCCCAGCGCATTTCTCTCTTTGGCTTGATGTACCAGGCGTCTACGAGGACATATTTGTATCCATGTCGTTTCAGCATGGGGATCATTTCCATGCAGAAGCCCATTTCGGGCGGCCAGAATCCCTGAAAAACATCTCTTCCAAGGAGGTGCTGCGCCAGGCCAATCCACCATGAAGTCTGTGCATCCCAGTCAGCAGGCGGTGTGAGAGGATAAACGGGATGGTACAGCCCCGTACCGACAAACTCAATGTTTGAATGTCTGTACCGGTTCAAAAAGTCTTCTATGTCAACTACATCAGAAAAGGTGTCACGAACGGCAGGGTCTTCCAGTTGCTTCAGGAGCGTACCGGAGAAATTCATATGAAGTTTTGCTATATCCTCAAACCCTTCCAGCATTCTTGTCACTCGATCATAGCACCACAGAATCTGTTTTGCTTCCCAGTGCTCATTCGAATTATGCAGTGACAGAAGGTTTCCCATCGGCTGGTGCATGTTCAGTCCTAACGCATGATAAACTTCGGCCATATCAGTTTCCTCCTAATAATGTTCAGTAAAAATATATCAGAGAACTCATGATGTTACAACGTTTTTCAGCATGGGACACCTGATTTAAACAATCTCACAGGAAGAGATTGTGCAGAGCAGGAGGTCAGGAAGTAAGGAAGTCAAATGTCTTCTATGAGGTTTCCCCGGCACAGGAGCAGGGCCAGCGGTCTTCGTGGGAGAAAAATATGTATAATATCCAGGTATGATGAAAGGGAATGACAAACCTGTGAAAGAGATCAGAACTGAAAAAATTCATGCAGGAAATGACCTGACCATTCTCGTGGAAACCCGTGAAAGGGATGGCGGGAGAGACCTTGCCATCCGGATGAAAAGCAGGAAAGACTGCCGCCTCCACTGGGGGCTGAGCAGAAACGTCGGCAGTTCCTGGAAAATGCCTTCGCCCTCTTCCTGGCCTCGGGGAAGTGTTGCCTTCAGTGAAACAGCTGTCCAGACCTCTTTTGTCGGACAGGACGGTGAAAACCGTGTTGACATCAGTCTTGATAAGGACATGGATTTGCCTGTTATCAATTTTGCACTCTTTTATCCCGATAGTGGGTCATGGGACAACAACGGCGGGAAGAACTATCATATTGAATTTCCGGCACGTGAAAGAGCAGCATTCTCACCGTCAGACATTCGCAGGGAAATGGGGATAGAGGGAAAAATACTGTATGAAGCTGATCATGTTATTGACAGGGAAGGGACACTGTCGATTGCTGTCATAAAAGATAATGACCGATTCCGGATCATGCTCCTGACCAATATTCCGGGCAGCTTACTATTGCACTGGGGGGCTGCTTTAAGGTCACCCTATGAATGGACGCTGCCTTCCGAAGCACTTCACCCCCGGGGTACTGCGCTCTATGATGAAAGGGCCGTACAGACCGCTTTTATACAAAAAAATGACATTCATCGTCTCACTTTTCAGATCAGCCGGAAAGAAGCTCCCCTCGGCATACCCTTTGTTCTTGCCTTCTCCGGCGAAGAGCGATGGATAAAGCAGGAGAACCGGAATTTTTATATCCCTGTTGCGGAACTTTTGGAAACGGGGGGATCTTCCGGCTCATCCCGTTTTTCCCATGTCGTCCGTGAAATTGTCGGGGCGGAAATGGGGAAAGGATCGTGGACGCTGATGCACCGTTTCAATTTATGTTATGACCTCCTTGAGAAGGCCGGGAGAGAAGAGGAGGGGCTGGCCCTGCTTTTTGTCTGGCTGCGCTATTCATCGCTGCGCCAGCTCGACTGGCAGCGAAACTACAACACGAAACCGAAAGAGTTGTCTCATGCGCAGGACAGATTAACCCTGAAGCTTGCCGGTCTGTTTCATGGACGACCTGAGAACAGGGAGTTTATCAGGCTGCTGCTGTCCACACTGGGAAGAGGAGGAGAAGGGCAGCGTATCAGGGATGAGATACTCCACATTATGCACCGGCACCGGATAAAAGAAGTGTCAGGACACTTTCTGGAAGAGTGGCACCAGAAACTTCACAACAATACGACCCCCGATGACATTGA
>CALZGI010000101.1 GCA_945786855.1 Thermodesulfovibrionia bacterium
AACAGGAGGACTTGTCACTGATATCACAGCCGAAATGGTTCATAAACGTTATTGCTGTAACCTCGATTCCCTGCTTCTGCATAGCGAGGATGGCGAGGGTGCTGTCCAGTCCTCCTGAATACAACGCAACTGCTTTTGTTTTCGACATTCATCGTCTCCCTGAAAAAAGTCTGCCTTCCCGTTTAATTCTACAATGAATTTATTTTAACTTCAAATAGTGTGTCTGAAAATCCATACAGATGAGGTGATTATTCTATTGCAACCTATGTGCGAAATGTAAAAAAGTGCCTGTAATGTCACACTATAGCTTAGTTTTATAGTGCGGGCATTCCTTTTGCATTCATACTTAACTGTTAACCTGTCAGCGTTGAATTTATTTTATGTTTAATAGGTAGGAGGAAAATTGGGACACTATTTTAGAAGGAGACACTCCAGTCGAGTTTCTGTTCATCTAGAGGCTGAGATAATTTATGATTCAATTCATTATGCAGCCTTTATTGAGAACATTTCCGAACACAGCATCTCTGCAAAAATTGCACATGTAGAACATACATGGCGTGACATGCCGGAAACCGAGGTTACCCTGATCATGAAGCTCAACTCAGGAAAGTCCTTTCAGCTGCAGTGCAATAAAATATGGTCAAACCGGAATACGCCCCATAGTTTGATTGAACGAGTTGCGGTGGAAATCATTCATCCTCCACTGGAATATATACACTTTTATCATGCTCTCTCTCATGGAGATACCAGAAACGGTAATTCTATCGGAGATACGCTCTTCGACAGGAGGAATTAGCGCAGGGCCTGCACGTGCTGTCAATCGGCGTGATCTGAAAAAGGGGACTTTCATGAATCATGGACAGGGTATGAGGAGATGAGCATGGATATGAATATTGAAAAAAGGCGTTTCGGAAGAGTAGGCGCCGGACTCTTCAAATCCTTATTGGTCCATGAAAACAGGCACTATGAAGGCGTTGTAGAGAACATGTGTGATCGGGGTCTTCATTTGATTATTGCCTCCAAACTTCACATATCCGCTCTGTTACCTGAAGTATCAGTCAAACTAAAGATCCAGTCAGTATCAGGAACTGAAAAAGACATCCATTGCGAAATTAAATGGATTCATATGAACAGTACTCCCATTTATGGACTGACATACCGGATGGGAATGGAAATAACGGCAGCTTCTGCAGAATACCTGCAGCTTTTGAGTTCCTTCTCAGGGGATCGCTGCTGAATCCAGAATATCAAAAACTGTTTTCAACGCTATTGAATCGTCCGGGAGATCAAAGACCGGTTTTCCTTCCAGATCAAGGTTGAAGATGTGCTCATCATTCGGGATGTTATGAATGTCCCTGAATGGAAGATCTACGCCGCAGTTCTTAAGTTTTTCAAAATTTTCATCTGAAACCCTGTTAATGATAAGTCTTCGCTGGTCCACGTCCAGAGCAAGTTCATCAACAAGATTATTAATCCTGTTTGCTGTCTGAACTCCCTTTTTTGTCGGGTCACTCACTACAAGAAGGAGGTCTACTTTATGAGTAGTCCGCCGGCTCAGATGCTCCATCCCCGCTTCATTGTCTATAACGACATAGGGGTATTTCTCAGACAGGATGTCCGTATATTTGCGAATAATATTGTTGGCAGCACAGTAGCACCCGGGGCCTTCGGGCCTGCCCATTACCATCAGGTCAAATCCCCGGGCCTCCACGACAGACTGCTGGACCTGGTAGTCAAACAACTGCTCCATGCTCATGCCGCCGGGCCGTTCTGCACCGCTTCGCACCTTTTCAAGTGATTCTTCACGCAGTTTTCCAATCGTAGCATGCACATCGACGCCCAGGGCTTCATTCAAACAGTTATTACTGTCTGCATCAACTGCAAGAACGGCCTTCTTTTTCTTTTCGATAAGATACCGGACTGTCAGGGCTGCTATCGTTGTTTTTCCAGTACCGCCTTTGCCTGCAAATCCCACCACATATGCCATAGTTATTCAACACTCCTTTCAGGATGTATTATATCATGCATAGTGTCGTAATAACGTCTGTTGTTGATCAAATCATGCCCGCAACCATTGGAACAGATTTTACTATGAAGCAGGTTCATAATATTGAATCCAGCTTTGACGCATAATAACTACACAATTGACAAATATGAATAATGTAGTTAATATGTAGTTAATTCCATGAGTGTAATAAAAAAAACATTAAAGGAAAACTATATTTTCTTTGTGAGGGAACTTTCCAGAATAGACGAGGAGATTAAAGCGCTGCCCCCGGGTAGCATTTCACTCAAAAAGATTGGAACGACCACCTATTATTATCACCAATGGAGAGAAGGTAGACGAGTAAGATCAGTGTCAATGGGAGCAAATCCTTCTGCTGATCTTGCAGAAAAGATAAACAGGAGAAAATCATTAGAACAACAGCGTAAAAATGTTTTAGGCGAGATATCTGTTATCGCAAGGGCCGTCAATACATTGCAAATAACAGCCGATGAAATAATAAGAGTTTTTTCGGAAAATAAAATCAACGTAATGCTCATTGGATCATACTGTCTGCCGGTTATTAGAGAACACCTTAAATTTAATCTGCCCACAATCAAGACTCAGGATATAGACTTTCTTGTAAAAACACCATACAAAGGAAATAAAGTTGATGTCGAACAACTCCTTAAGCCCCTTGGTTTTTCCATAGGATTTAATCCTGACGGATCAACATATTTTACAAACGGTTTATATAAAGTAGAATTTCTCACTCCTGAAAAAGGACGAGGATCGGACAGGGCTGTTACGGTTGATTCATTGAAAATCAAGGTGACTCCTTTAAGATATCTCCAGATGCTCTATGATCATCAGATGATAATAAAAGAAGAAGGGTATTCATATCCTATCCCAAGCCCATGGGTGCTGGCGTGTCACAAGATACTGATTTCAGAGAGAAGAAAGTCATCGGGAAAAAGGGACAAGGATATATTGCAGGCCAACGCCCTGTTGAGAGAACTATTGAGAAAAAAGGACTTAACTGAAAAGTTATTCTCTTACATAAAAACACTGCCTCCTAAATGGAGAAAGGTTATAAAAGATCACACTGCAGCGCAGTTTCCGGAATCACTGACCTAGCCCGCACTATTCATGCAGTGAAGCAGGTATGTCGAAGAAAAGAATTGTGAGCGGCTCCCTGAGAAAAGTCTTCAGAAACACTCTATGTGCGAACGGGGGAGAACGACACAGTAGTACATATGCTTCGTGCCGTATTCAATACTTTTTTGAGATATGCCTGCTTTGCTGCTAACATTTATGAACAATGCGGGCTAGGTATTCCTTTTGTCAATAACTCGCTGTGCTTTCCCTTCACTCCGTTCAAGTGTCTTGGCTTCAACGGGCTTTACATCAACGGAAATACCGAGTTCCGAACCAAGTCTGCTCTTGATCACTCCGATTAATTCATTCTGCTTTTTCATCTCATCAAAAAATATCTCTTCCGAAACTTCAACGAGAACGGTGATATGGTCAAGGGCACCTTTCTTTTCCACTATTATCTGATAGTGCGGCTCCGTGCCTTCAACATTGAAAAGTACCGATTCGATCTGGGACGGAAAGACGTTCACCCCCTTAATGATCAGCATGTCATCGGTCCTTCCCCTG
>CALZGI010000102.1 GCA_945786855.1 Thermodesulfovibrionia bacterium
ATGTAGCGCTAATAATTGCGCTATCCTTTCTGTTCACGGCCTGCGGCAGTTCTGGCGGTGGCAGCAATGGTGATATCAATCCAACTTCAGTATCTTCAGAATCGCCCCATAACCGTTCCATAACCTATGGAGGCATCATTCATGACGGTCGTCCACTCACTGAAGATACTGCAACTGATGCCCAGGTGACGGCTGATGGCGGGTATATGATAACCGGGAGCATTGATGTAGCTGTCTTAGTATTGAACTTTAATTCTGAAGGAGATCTTTCCTGGGAAAAAATATATGGCACAAAGGACGATACATACGCTACTTCTTTATATCAGACGCATGACGAAGGATATGTAGTGTGCGGAAATAGGTACTATGAAGCAGCGGCAGATGATCTTGGGGTTTTTATATTGAAGATTACTTCAATGGGTGATGTGGAATGGTACAGGTTTTTTGGCGGACCTGACGACTTGACGATGTCCTATCACAATCTAAAAAGATGCAGATCTATTCTCCAAGTGACGGATGGAGGGTATGTTATGGCCGGTGGTACAGGCTATGGCGATCTGGGCTGGATAACAAAACTTGACGGTGATGGTAATGTAGAATGGGAAAGGACCTATGGAGCGGAGGAAGAATCAGACCGGCATTTCTCTATTAGTACTCTTGTGCAAACGGCAGACGGTGGATATATGCTTGCAGGAAGAAGCGGATTTCATCAGTCCTCTTCCAGTTTTTATCCTGATATATTGTGGGATGCTCATATCGTTAAGCTTGATTCTGACGGTATGGTTTTATGGAGTAAAAACTATGGAGAAGATGAATATGATTCTATCAGCTCAATCCGGCAGACCGAGGATGGTAAATATATAGCAGCAGGGACTACTGCATCATACGGTGCAGGCAAGAGTGATATATGGGTACTTAGAATTGATGAAGAAGGAATGATAGAGTGGCAAAAGACATTTGGGAGCAAATACTGGGAGGGAGGGCGAGACATCAGAGAGACCGAGGACGGCGGTTATATGCTTGGCGGTGGAATTCATATGTCATTTTCCAGTGCTATAGTAATAAAGCTTGATGCTGAAGGGAATGTCCTTTGGGATAAAACTTATGGCAAGAGACGATATTATGCTGACATGTCCCTGGAGAAGACTGATGGAAACTATGCAATAATAGGACATACCTACACTGACGGGTATGAAGATATCTGGATCTTGCATGTTGATGCAGAGGGGGATGGGGACAGCGGATGTTATACTAGCAGATCTGATTTAATTCAGACTGAAGATACGTCTGTGAAAGGTACGGATGCAGAACTTAGATCAACATCCGTCTCTCCTGAAGAAAGAGATTTGCATTTTAAAGCTTATGCCGTCGACTCCATCACCCTCACGGAGTGCGCGGAATGAGTTAATGTAAGGTCATAAATCTTTAACATTCACAGGGTATCATTAGAGAAGAGTTAAGATTCACGACCCCGTTCGTGTTCTTTGATGGACTTACTCTTCCAGAAAATCTCTCCACTGCCCCTTCTCAAAAATCTGGTTGGGACGGAAGAATTTCTTATAGGACATCTTTGGATTTTCTTCAATGTAAAAACCGAGGTAATAATATTTCTTCCCCAGTGACTTCGCAAGTTCTATTTCCTTTATAATACTGAACACTCCGGGCCGTCTGTCCAGGTAATCCGTATCATAATAAAAATAATTGGAAGAAAGAGCGTTTTTGCCCTCATCAACAATTCCCACACCGATTAACCTGTTGTCCAGATAATAATTCATCTCTATTGTGCGGGCATATCCGTAATGCATAATGAGGAGGATTTCTGCGGGATCACTTATTTCATTGTCTTTGTTTTCCGGGTGCTTGCCTGCGATATATTTATGATAGAGAGCAATTTTTTCTGCTGTTATGGACGGTTGTGATGCAATCTGTATGCGTATGTCACTGTTGTTATTTGAAGTACGCGTCTGACTTCTGCCCGGTTTGAACCGGCCTGTATCAATTCTGAGCGGCTTGCATGCTGAACAGCTCTGGCAGACATTGTGGTAGAATGCCCGCCCGATACGCCTGTAGCCTTCCGCAAGATAGGTATGGAAATCAAGGGTTTCCCGGCTTCCGGGCAGGCAATATTCGACCGTAGATTCACGTCCGTCACAGAAATAGGGACAGGGAGATGAATCGCTGATTATTGCTGGGGATGACTCAATATCCTGCTTCATCGTTCATTTTTATTGTACAGCATCTGTCACTATTCGTGTTTGCAATAAAATTTCAATTCACTCGGGATTTACCTTAGTATTTATGGATAAATGTGATTCCTATTACTATTAGGCGGTATAGAGGCCAAACGTTGAGTAGATGGGTTTTTAACCGATAAAAAATTCAGGGCTCATCTGATGGATTTGTGCTCAAATATGTAGTATGATGAATTTATAAAGGGAACAAAAAACAGTCATATCCTCTGAGCGGAATATGAGTTGCCTGTTATGGGATATGATTAATTGAAATAAAGAGGCATGTATGGGTAATTCAATGGAAAAGAGATATTGTTTGAGACTACCAACCAGTATTGACATAAAATACTATTCAGGCCGTGATGAACACAGGGGAGTTATTACGAACATTTCGCTCAACGGAATGTGCATAAAAACGGACATTCAATGTCCCCCTGATGAGGAACTGGAAGTGGTCATTCCTGCATATAACGAAGAAATCAAGGTTCCTGCAAAGGTTCACAGGCCCGAAGAAGATGATCGGGAGTGTATGGGGCTGGAGGTGACTGAATCGCCCGAGGGGTATGTCAGGTTTGTTGATACCCTTTTTTTCTACTACTCAATAGTGTAGACTCCCGGGAGGCGCTTTTTTTTTGCAATCGTCCCAGGGATTTGCCCGCCCCCTTTACAACAGGTCTGAAGGTTCTCACAAGCAGACACCGCTCCACGACGAATAATGCCATGATGTATTATATACAGTCATGGACAAGCCGTTGAAATGGAGATTTGCTGTTGACAGGGGCGGAACATTTACCGATGTAGTCGGTATCGATCCTTCTGACGAATTCCACACACTCAAACTTCTCTCACAGTCATCGGCCTATGAGGACGCCTCCATTGAGGGGATCAGGAGAATGCTTGGCCTGGCTTCCCATGAACAACTGCCCGGGGACAGGATCGAAGGCATTCGTTTCGGAACGACGGTCGCCACAAATGCGCTTCTGGAAAGAAAGGGGGGGAAGGTAGCGCTCTTTGTCACGGCGGGTTTTGAAGACCTTCTTGAGATTGGGTACCAGGACAGGCCCCACATTTTCAGACTCTGCATAAAGAAACCTTCTCCGGTGTATTCTTCTGTTATTGAAGTGAATGAAAGGATAGACTGTACCGGAGGGATTGTCCAGAAGTTTGATACGGCATCATTCCTTCCGATGATCGAAGAAGTAAAAAAAGCAGGAATTGAAGCGGCCGCAATAGTTTTTATGCATTCCTGGATGAACCCCGAGCATGAACTGCTGTGTGAGAAAATTCTCCGGGAAAAGGGGCTCACGAACCTTTTCCTTTCCCACAGAACCGTAAATCAGATAAAAGTGGTAAGCAGGGGGCACAGCACGCTTGTAGATGCCTATCTCAGTGTTGTGCTTGCCGAGTATCTTGAAGGGATCAAAAAAAGTGCAGGCGATATCCCTGTCGAGTTTATGCAGAGCAGCGGTGCATTAAGCAGGCCTGATGCTTTCAAAGGGAAGAGCGCTCTCTTTTCGGGACCGGCAGGAGGCGTGGTGGCGGCAGCGGCGGTTGCCGGTCAGAGGGCAATCGAGGGTGCCATCGCATTTGACATGGGGGGCACATCTACTGATGTATCGAGATATGACAGAGAATTTCAGAAAAAAAATGAGCATATCATTGAAGGTATCCCCTTACAGGTCGAGATGTTGGACATTGTGACCGTTGCTGCAGGCGGCGGGTCCATACTGAATTTTGACGGGCAGAGGATGACTGCCGGTCCGGAGTCTGCGGGGTCGGTCCCCGGGCCTGCCTGTTATGGATTTGGCGGGCCCCTCACGGTGAGCGATGCAAACCTTGTGAGCGGACGGTTGCTCCCTGAATATTTCCCGAAAACGTTTGGGCTGCATGGGAATTCCTCCCTAGACGCAAAGGCAGCGCGGAACAGGTTTCATGACCTTGCCGGAGAGATAAACAAGAAAATGAAGACATCCATGGACCTGCAGGACGTTGCAGCTGGTTTTCTCAGAGTGGCGAATGAGAAGATGGCAATGGCTATCAGAGAGGTTTCGGTGGCACGGGGCTTCGATGTCAGGAATTATGCACTTGTCTGCTTTGGAGGGGCAGGCGGACAGCATGCCTGTTCCATTGCGGAGCTGCTGGACATAAAAAAAATTGTCATACACCCCCTCAGCGGTGTAATGTCCGCTTATGGCATAGGGCTCGCCAGGCCCTCGTGGAAATCGTCACGCACAGTTCTCAAGCTGTTTAATGAGAAGGTGCATGACGATCTGTCATTTTTGCTGAAAGAAATGGAAGATGAGCTCCTGATGACAATTCACAGTACCCGGGGGAAGTACATTATAAAGAGGGAACTGGCCCTGAGGCCGGCGGGAACAGAAAGTTCGCTGTCACTGGAGTACGCCCGGTACGGGAATACTGTGCGTGCATTTCAAAAGCAGTATAAAAAATTGTACGGCTTCAGTCTCGATAATCCTTCGCTTGAAGTGGTTCATGTAAACGTGGAAGTACAGGAGCAGGAAGACTTCATCAGTGCATACAGGGCAGCGAACATTTCAGCGGGGCAGTTTCCCGGGCCTGTCTCCAGGCAGGAGGTCTATTATGACAGAGGGCCCGTTGCGGTACCCGTATATCTCAGAGAGGGCCTTCCGTCATTCTCAAAAATCAGCGGGCCCGCAATTATTATTGACAGCCAGTTCACGGTAGTCGTTGATCCGGGGTTTGAAGCAGAAACGGATGAAGACGGAATAATTACTATGACGATGCTTTCCGGCAATGTGAATGTTCAGGACGTTCAGTCATCGGACCCTGACCCCGTGCTCCTTGAAGTTTTCAATAACCTGTTCATGGGGATTGCTTCGGAAATGGGCCTTACACTCCAGAACACGGCCTATTCAGTAAACATGAAAGAAAGACTTGATTTTTCATGTGCCCTCTTTGACTCCCGGGGGAAACTGGCGGCAAATGCCCCTCACATCCCGGTGCATCTTGGTTCTATGTCAGATACGGTGAAGGCCCTGATTGAGGACCGGGGTGATCGGATACAGCGCGGCGATATCTATCTTACCAACAACCCCTACCGGGGAGGTTCACACCTTTCGGACATGACCGTCATCTGTCCTGTGTTTTCTGAGGAAGGACGTCTCATCTTTTACACGGCGGCTCGGGGGCATCACTCTGACGTGGGGGGAACAACTCCAGGCTCCATGCCGCCTGCAGCATCTCACATAGAAGAAGAGGGTGTACTGATAGAGAACTTTCTGCTTGTCCGCAAGGATATTTTCCGGGAAGATGAATTAAAAGGCATTTTAACTGACCATACATACCCTGCCAGAAACATTGAGGAGCGAATCTCGGATTGCAGGTCCCAGGTTGCTGCCTGCCATAAGGGAATGAGGGAACTGCAGCATGTTATCGACCGATACGGACTTACCACTGTTCTGGATTATATGCGGCATATTCAGGAAAACTCAGAATATTCAGTCAAGGCAGCCCTTTCCCGGTTTATAGAAGGTGATAATTTTTTTTCTGCACACTTTGAAGATTCCCTGGATGACGGCACAGCAGTGAAGGTTTCCATATCAATAAAGGGAGGACCTGATCCCCCCCGGACCCTGCGGGCAGTCATAGATTTTTCGGGAACCGGCTGCCAGCATAACCATGATAACCTGAATGCGCCGGCCTCGGTCACCCGGTCAGCGGTCCTGTACGTGCTCAGGGCGCTGATTGACAGGGATATTCCTTTAAACAGCGGGTGTCTCAGACCTGTTGATATTATCATTCCGGAAGGTTCACTCCTTGCCCCCTGTTACCCGGCCCCTGTGGCGTCAGGAAATGTTGAAACATCGCAGCGTGTCGTTGATGTTCTTCTGGGAGCAATGGGAATAAGCGCAGCCTCCCAGGGGACCATGAATAACCTGCTTTTTGAAGTGGATGGGGAATCTCCCTATTACGAAACGATTGGAGGAGGAGCAGGTGCGATGGAAGGCTGTCCCGGCGCATCCGGTGTACAGGTGCACATGACAAATACGAGGATGACTGACCCCGAAGTGCTTGAGTTCCGGCACCGCGGGGTGAGGATCGAAAAATTTACGCTTCGAAAAGATTCGGGCGGCAAAGGGAGATTCCCCGGTGGAGAGGGAATAATAAGAGAGATTAAGTTTTTAAAATCAGCGACGGTGTCTGTCATTTCAGAGCGAAGAAAGACTGCCCCATACGGTGCTCATGGGGGCGAGGGCGGGAAAGGCGGGCGGAACCGCTGCAAAACAGCTGAGGGGCATCTGAAGGCAGTTGGCCACCGTGAGGTACTGGAACTCAGAGAGGGTGACTCAATCATTATTGAAACTCCCGGCGGGGGAGGGTGGGGAGAAGCGCGGAAAGGGCCAAAGCGAACGTGAACCCATTGAAAATTATCATTGTCCTTTTTGTGTTTCACGTCGCTTTATTCTTTTATGCCCCGGATACGCGGGCCTCGGTAGAGGTCACCCTGTCAGTCGAAGGAGTCGATGGAGAATTGAAAGAGAACGTCTTTGCCTACCTGAGCATCGAACTCTACAAAGAGCATCCTGACCTGACCGAAAACCGTCTTGAAAAACTGCACAGAAAGGCAGACGAAGAAATCAGACAGGCCCTTCAGCCCTTTGGATATTATAACTCTGAAATCCGCTCCAGCCTTGAGAATCGGGACTCTCGCTGGCGGGCGCACTACATCATCTCCCCCGGCCCGCCGGTACTCGTTGATAAGAGCGAAATTTTATTGAGCGGGGAGGGAGCAGAAGATAAAAAATTTAAGGCTTTGCTGAAAAAATTTCCCCTTCGGAAGGGAGACATCCTCAACCATCAGCTCTACGAACAGGGGAAGCGGTCCTTTCATGGACTGGCGGAGGAACTGGGCTACCTGGCAGCATCCATGGAGACGAACAGAGTGGATGTGCATGTTCAGGAAAACAGGGCTGACATCATCATTCATTTCAGAACGGGGCCGCGGTATTATTTTGGCGAGGTCCGGTTTGTCCAGGACGCGTTCCGGGAGGAGTTCATCGAGCGGTTTGTGCCCTTCCGGAAGGGGCATCCCTACTCGCTTTCAGCACTCCTGAAGTTCCAGCGCGACCTGAATGACAGTGATTATTTCGAATCGGTGGAGGTAACGCGAGAGATTGACAGCGCTGAAGGTCTGGAGGTGCCTGTTATTGTCCATCTTGTTACCCGGAAGAAAAATAAATATGAATTCGGACTGGGATATGGAACAGATACAGGCTTCCGCGGCAGCGCAGGATGGGAAAACCGGCGGCTGAACGGAAAAGGGCACCGGTTGAAAACGGTACTGAGGGCGTCAGAAATAAAGTCATCAGCCACGGCTGAATATATTGTCCCGCTCAGAAAACCGCGAACAGAATCACTCGTATATTCTGCAGGATGGGCCATGGAAGATACAGAGACGAGCGAGAGTGAAAAATATTTCGGCGGCATACGCCATAATCACACGAGATACGGGTGGAACGAGACGGTCTATGTGAATTATGAGCAGGAAGACTTTGAAGTGGGTGATGACTCCGGAAATTCAACATTTCTCATCCCGGGCATAAGCTGGACAAGGATCAGGGCGGACCGTCCACTCAGTGTAAGACGGGGAACCAGGTTTTTCTTCGATATGAAAGGCGCATACGAAGGGGTGATATCGGACACGAGCTTTCTTCAGGGTTTGACCCAGGTAAAATTGATCAGAGGAATAACCCCGCGGGCAAGACTCATTATGAGTGGTGAGGGAGGGACTACTTCCGTTGATGAATTCCTGAAGCTGCCTGCCTCCCTGAGGTTCTTTGCCGGTGGAGACCACAGTGTCAGGGGCTATGCCTACAAGTCGCTTGGTCCTGAAGATGATGAAGGGAATATTATTGGCGGCAGACACTATCTTTCCGGCAGTATTGAATACGAACACATCATAAGGGGAAACTGGAGTGCCGCTGTATTTTATGATACTGGAAACGCGATTAATTCATTATCCGATCCCCTGAAGCAGGGTGCGGGCTTCGGTATTCGATGGAAATCTCCCGTGGGCCCCATCCGGGTGGATCTGGCATTCCCCCTGAGTGAGTCTGATGATTCCTGGCGGATACATTTAAACGTGGGGCCGGACCTGTGAAAAAAATACTGCTCAGGCTGTTTCTGCCTTTCATGATTTTCCTGATACTGTCCGGGGCTGTTTATCTGCTTCATACGGAAAGCGGCTTAAACTGGTTGTTCCGGATGATGACATCCAGTGTTGAAGGCTTGTCAGCCGAAACCGTTCAGGGCCGCCTTTCCGGACCATTCACAATGAGAAATATAAAATATGAATCCGGCCAGGCAGATGTGCAGGTAGGAGAATTGTTCTTTGACTGGAAACCGTCTGCTCTGCTTCTCCTTCGGGCTCATGTTACGGAATTCCGGGTGGAAGGTGTTTCTATAGAAACCCGCGATGGCACAGAACAGCCCCCGGCAGAGACAGAACTTCCGGAGATAAAACTTCCCCTCGACATAATCATTGATAAAGCCTCTATCGCGGGAATGATTTTTTATCAGGAGGGAAGAGTGCCCGTCATGGAGATACAAGAGATTCTGCTTGGCGCTGCCACGGAAAAAGAAGCCCTCCGGATCAGACACCTCAGGGTTAAAACCGGTGATGCCGTCCTTGGACTGGAGGGGAGTGTTGTTCCGGTCGGGGACTATCCCCTTGATATAAGAACGGAATGGGAGCTTCTGCCCGAGGGTTTTGCAATGATCAGCGGGAATGGAGAGGTTTTGGGCTCGCTCCGGGACCTGAACATTACACAGAGCATCAATGAACCATTCAGCATGAAGCTGAACGCTGTAGTCAGCGGGATCCTTCAGGGCCCTGTCTGGTCCGGTGATGTCACTGCTTCTGCATTCAATCTGAGACTGCTCAAGGACACGTTGCCCGATGTCCGGGTGTCGGGGAAGATAAGCGGTTCCGGTGACGGATCGCAGTCAGAAGCGAGAGGTGCAATTG
>CALZGI010000103.1 GCA_945786855.1 Thermodesulfovibrionia bacterium
GTGTCAATGGTACCGCTGCTGTCCAGCCTTACTATAGAAAATCCTCTTGCTGTTGAGTCTGCATCATTAGAGTTGACAAGCAAAACTATGTTGCCGTTGTCCTGTATGGAAAGAGCAATGCCTTCAAAGATGCCTTCTAACTGAAATGCGGTAACTCCGCTTTCACCGAAGGAAGCGTCATACGTTCCATTGCTGTTTAAGCGGACCAGAGAATACTCTGTTCCGTTATCAGATGAGTTCTGTGTTGCTATGACAATCTTCCCGTCCTTCCGAACTGCAAGGCCTGAACCGGCACCATCAATAGAGACGGTACCTGCCTGGCCAAAAGAACTATCAAGAAAGCCTTCGGAATCTATTCTGAGGATTATTGACTGAGAATACTGTTCGTCATTTTCTGCTGCATAGGATGTATTAAATAGTGCGATTGTTTTTCCATCATCCTGAGTTGACACAGAATGAGCATAGAACCTGCTGTTGCCTTCAGAACCGCTGAAGCTTATAAACCCATCAGGTGAATGAAATGAACTATCAAGTGCCCCGATTGAAAGTGTTGCCCGAAAAAAGATGAGTAAGACCGTCAAGTATGAAATCTTTGTACGCATTGCCCCCCCTGTAGATAATGGTTTTAATTTGAGTTGTGATTGTACTTTCCGCTCTTCAGATATTACGCGCGTAATGTGTCTGTTTCAGTATTTAAAGATTGAGAATTTATCGAGATTTGTGGAAATCGAAATTATTTTACCATAAATCTTTGTTTTTGTGATGAAAAATGACCTGTAATTTTTTGAAGTGAATAGCGTTGGGTGCTGGATTTTAGAATTATTTAAAAAAACTGAGTAACAAACTCAAAAATTCATGAGCTCATAGCAGTTTCTCTTCAAGGCGGGAACTGTTTGCTGGAGAGTCCGGATGGGCTTCAAAGGAGGTCCGATATATAATTTTTAAGAACATTATTACACCATCCATTAAGGTGAATTCTTCGATGCTTGCCGAGCAAGATAACATCATTCTAGAGGACGATTCACAAATCACAAAACAATAAATATCAAATCAACACTGCTGGCATGCATTCAGAGCAATGTCAGGTGATGTATTAATCGTGTTGTCTATTATCGGCCTGACCCGTCGCCTTTTGCTTATAAGCTAAAAATTCTTAATTGGGATCCCAGCATGTATCCTCTTCAGTTTTGTATTTTTATCAGTCGAGGACCTCGGCAAGGAACCCGATAAACCGCCTCCAGGATTTCCTGTCCGCCTCTTCCCGGTACCGGCCTGAAGCAAAGACTGTGAAGGCATGGGGCGCGCCGCTGTAGGTGATCATTTCGTGGGAGACGCCATGCTGTTCCAGTTCAGAGGCGAGTCCGGCAAATTGATCCAGGGTAATGTTTGTGTCTGCTGTACCATGAAGGATCAGCAGTTTCCCCTTTGTTCCGGAATAGTCCTGTCCTTCAGGGGTACTTAATCCGCCATGAAAGGTGACAAAGCCCTTCATGTCTGCTCCTGACCTGGCGAATTCGAGTACGGCTGCACCGCCAAAGCAGTATCCCATAACCACGGCATTACTGACATGAGCGCCTTTCGACTGTGCAGTGTCAAGAGATCCCTGAATCAGCGAGCGCATTTTCTTGCGGTCCTTATAGAGTTCTCCGGTGTGCTGGCGTTTGTCCGTTACCTCTGTGGGTCTCACTCCGGCTCCGAACAGGTCGGCGGCAAAGACTGCGTACCCCGCACTGGCAAGCATGTTTGCACGTTTCACTTCGTACTCAGTCAGGCCGTCCCAGTCGTGGATAAGCAGTATCAGCGGGGCTTTGGCGGAGGGGCTGATGAAATAACCTTCATAGGGTTTACCATCAACCTCGTAATGTACTGCGCTCCCGGCGGCACTTGCCGCAGTTGCTGCAAGCAGAATAAGTAGAACTGTGTATATGTGCTTCATGGCTTCCCTCCTTTATTCATGTGCAGATTAGTGAAAAACTTTACGAAAGGAATATGGTTTTCGATTTCAACTTTCCTGGGTGCGAGCTGGTATAAAAGGTTCCGGCAATGATAGATGCCTTTGGTTGTCGGCATAGAACAGTTCTTTCTCGATATCATAGTCCTCCCCCGGTGCAGGCGGGCTTCTCTTTACTCATTGACCGACGTAGAAACATAACCGGGGACGAATGAGAGAATGAAGAAGATCGTCTCAGTATACTTGAAGGCGGGGTAAGGGATTTATAAAACACTTATGCACCTCTCTATTATAAAGTCCACGGACTTGATCCTATAAAGATTATAGCATTCTATAGTTTCGATTAATTTATTTCAAAATGTCTGTCTCCGATATTGGGTGGAACTATGTCTGCATTCTTCAGAATTAATCTTTTCTTAATTGCATACACAACGTTTGGCTGTCATTTTTATGCTTACTAAAAACGTTATTATTCAAGGTCTGACACTGATAGCTTTGTTCGTTTTTTGCCAGCTGTGATTACAATCACTGACCCTGTCTTCCCCTTTTATCTATTCTACACAATATGACGCACCATTCATTGTTCCACAGATGTTGCTTCCTTGATCAGGAGGCTCATAGACAAGTAAAACCAGCACATAAAGATGTTCATCTTAATCAAACAGGAAGATGCTGCATAATGCATGAAAGGAATAAATCCCTTCCAATGCAGAGGAGGAAAGCATGTTAAAGAATATAATCAGTTCAAACCGGTACATGGGACTCCTGTTATGCTTCATTATTTTTCTTTCAGGGCATAACGTTTCTGCCGGGGAGGCGGTCCTTACCTGGAAGGCACCTACGGTCAATGCCGATGGAACGACTTTAACAGACCTTGCCGGGTATAAAATCCATTACGGTACGGCATCTCAGAACTATTCTCAGTCAGTGGATGTTGGTAACGATACCAACTATCAGTTCAATAGTCTCGACGACGGATTTATCTATTATTTCGCCGTTACTGCCTATGATACATCGGGGAATGAGAGTGAATATTCTGGTGAGGCGAGTAAGAACCTGGTTCCACCGCCACCGCCGTCACCGGACATAACAATCACAGATTCAGTGAATCCTGCCAGCGATTCGCTGATTCCATTTGCAGACATTACGGAGGGAAAGACTTCATCCCAGACCGTGACCGTTTCCAATAACGGCAATGCAGGACTGTCAGTGGGCAGCATTGCACAGACCGATCAGATCTCTTCTCCTTTCAGCATATCAAATGATTCATGTTCCGGGCAGACCATAATTCCGGCAAAATTCTGCACATTCACTGTGCGTTTTTTACCATCGGCGCCGGGTTCGTACAATGACACTTTTGATGTTCCTTCCAATGACCCCGATGAAAATTCCGTGAGTATAAGCGTAAGAGGAACTGCAATAGTAAACAATCCTCCTTCAGCAATTCCGGGAGGACCATATAGTGGCAGAGAGGGTCAGCCCGTAATCCTGAACGCATCAGCATCGAGTGACTCGAACGGAAGTATTACACAGTATGCATGGGACATAAATAATGATGGAACCTACGAGTACAGTTCTGCGTCTCCTGTACAGAACCATATGTATGCACAGAACGGTACCTATTCCATCACTCTGAAAGTTACGGACAATCTCGGTGCAACAGGGACGGCGACTACAACTGTA
>CALZGI010000104.1 GCA_945786855.1 Thermodesulfovibrionia bacterium
GGGGGCAGCATTCCCTCATTACTATTGAGCTCAGTGAGGATGGGACCAAGACATCGGAACATCCTGTGCTGATCAAGGATTATCAGAGAGACCCTGTCTCTGAAGAAATTCTGCATGTTGACTTCATGGAAGTGTCACTGAAAGAAGTAGTCACTGTGACCGTTCTGATCGATATCATTAAAAAACCTGCAGGAGTTAAAATGGGGGGTATTTTACAAAACCGGTTAAGGGAAATTGAGGTAGAATGTCTCCCTATGCAGATACCGGACAAGATTGAAGTTGATGCTGAATTTATAGAAATAGGAAATTCTCTTCACGTCAGTGATCTTTCAGTTCCGGAAGGGGTGAAAATAATTACCGATCCGTCAGAAGTTATTCTGCTGGTCAGTGCCCCTGTTATTGAAGAGGAAGTGCCGGCTGAAGGTGCTGAAGAAGAGGCTGCGGAGCCCGAACTTGTGAAGGGAAAAGGAAAAGAGGAAGACTCGAAAGAAGAGAAAAAAGTGGAAGAGAAGTAGTCCGTTATCATGTGGCTTGTGGCTGGTCTGGGCAATCCCGGAGATGAGTATGAGAATACGAGGCATAATATCGGGTTTAAGGTTGTCGAGGTTCTTGCCGACAGGTTCTCCATCTCACTAAAGAAGAAAACGGCAAATTTTATACACGGAAGAGGCTTTATCGGGGAGCAGAAGGTGGTCCTCATAAAGCCTCTTACTTTTATGAACAGAAGCGGCATTGCAGTATGGGACGCAATAAGGCAGTTTGATGACATAAACAATGTCCTTGTCATCCATGACGATCTCGATCTGGAAACAGGCGTTATCAGAATCAGGGAGACAGGTTCTTCCGGCGGGCATAACGGCATTCAGTCAATAATTGAGAGGCTGGGTTCAAAAGATTTTCTTCGCATTAAAATCGGTATCGGCCGTCCGAACAGGGGCCCTGCAGAAAAATATGTGCTTCGCAGGTTTAACAAACAGGAAAGACCTGTTATTGAAGAGGCCGTTGAAACAGCTGCCGACGCTGTCGGGGAAATACTCTCCAAAGGTGCAACTTCTGCACAGAACAGGTTTCACGGGCAGTAAATAAACAGGGATTGTGGTGTGCATGGAAAGCTGCTGTCCCCTCATTTACCAGTCAATGCAGCAAGCCTTTTTTTCGCATATTTGCCGAGATCCGTCTTGGGTGCTACCTGTACCTGGTATCCGTATTCCTGAACCGCAGGCTTGACCTTCCCTGTCTTGTCGTAGCAGATTCCGAGGAGTCCGTGGATCTCCGGGTTTTTCGGTGCGATCTGAGCAATACTGCTGAGATAGGGAATGGCCTCGGAATATTTCTTCAAATGGAAGTAGCTCTTACCGAGCCCGAAGTGAGTATGTGCATGTCCGGGGAATTCTTTGATGCTTTTATTGAATTCCCTTATAGCTTCCTGGTAATTCTTCTGGTAATACTGAACGAGTCCTCTTCCATAGAGTGATGGTTGATACCCCGGGTGAAGTGACAGGGCCATTTGGAAAGATCTGTCTGCTTTCGTAAATTTCTTCTTCTGCAGATTTATTAACCCGGAAAGGTTATGGAAGGGGGCCTGGGAACTGTTCATCTTTATTGCTTCCTTTAAGGTTGTCTCTGCTTCGGTGTATTTCTTTTCCTTATAGAACTGCTCCGCCTTATCGTAAACATGATAGACTTTATTCGTTTCTTTCAATTTCCTCGATGATGTCTGAAATCGCTTTTCGAACTTTCCGTCACCTTTCAGTGAATAGGGAGGAAGCTGATCTATCATATCCTGTATTTCGCTTAACCTGACTTCGGTTCTTGGGTGAGTAGACAGTATACTGGACATGACAGTGTCGTTTCCTCGTGATTTCCCCTGTCTTTCCAGGTAATTATCAACAGATTTTTCAAGTACTTTGTGGGCAGAGATTGCTTCATGAGGATCATATCCGAGGTTCGCCATGTACTTTACTCCGAGCCTGTCTGACTGTATTTCCTGGCTCCGGTCATATTTTAAAAGGAAGAGACTGCTTCCCAGTGCGCCAAAAGAAAGCAGCGCGTCACCTCCTGTCGTACCCTGCAGGGCGACTGAACCAATGGCAAGCCCCGCCTGCTGAAGCTGCATACGTGATAATCGCTGGGCAGTGTGACGGGCCATCACATGTCCCACCTCATGTCCCATGACAGCGGCAAACTGGGCTTCATTTTCCATTTCGCTGAGCAGCCCCCTCGTAATTGCTACATAACCGGGAAGGGCAAATGCATTCGGTACTGAGGAATTCTGCACGTGAAATTCAACTGGCAGGTGAGGCCTTTCAGATTGTTCCCATAATTTTCCGACAATTCCACCGAGGTGTGACTCGAGGTCCTTGTCCTGATAGGGACCGCCGAATTCCCACTTAAGTGACGGTGCGGCATTTATGCCGATTTTCAACTCCTGCTCCTCGCTGACCAGCATTAACTCCCTCTTGCCTGAAACAGGGTTTACTGCGCAGGAACAGGTAAAGATGAGAAGAAGGACTATGAGATGTTTTAATGAATGGAATGATGCAGAGTTCATAATTAATTCATATTATTATCTTATTGTTCATAAGGCTTCAAGTACGTGATGCGTAAGTCCAATTCTATCATATTCATTGAAGATATTATCCTTTTATGTCGATAAGGTAAGAGGTCATAACATTAACGCCATAAATGGTATGGCATAAAAAGATATTGGTTCTGAAACATGGGAAACAGAAAGAGAGTTATTCTGCTCGTCGAAAATAATAAAGTGGAAAAAAATTCCTTCTCCAGTAGCATTGAAAAGGCAAATGCTCAATATGATTATGTCCTGGCCGCGACTGTTTTAGAGGTAAGGAACCTGTTGAATTCCCGGAAAATTGATGTGGTAATCAGTGACTATGACATAGGAGACGGCACCGTTCATGATATTTTTAATCTCGACCATGAATTACCGGTCATTGTCGTTGCAGGCGGAGGTGATGTGGAAGTTGCTGTCAAGGCCATGAAGGCCGGGGCCTGTGACTACATTATAAAGGATGCTGAGCTGAATTATCTGAAAATTCTTCCCGTAACGATTAGCAATGCCATAAAGCACAAGGAAGCGAAAGAAAGACTTCGCCTCCTTGAATCTGCTGTAATGAACGCCAATGATGCCATCATTATTCTGGAAGCAGAACCCGGACAAATGCTCGGAAGGCGGATTCTTTATGTAAATGAAGCATTCAGCAGTATGACCGGATATTCATATGAGGAAGCAACTCGCAAGACACTGCGTATGCTGAGAGGACCGAAAACAAGTCTCGAAGTATTGAACAAACTCCGCGTTGCCCTTGATCAGGTGCACCCTGTCAGGGTAGAACTGGTCAACTACCGCAAAGACGGCACCGAATTCTGGGTCGAATGCAACATAGTCCCTTTTGCCGACGAAAAGGGCTCATTTATCCACTGGGTTTCTGTCCAGAGGGACATTACAGAACGTAAACAGGCAGAAGAAGAAAGAGAACGGCTCATAAAAGAAATAGAAATGATAAACGCTGACCTGACCGAACTGAATCAGGAACTTGAAACGGTCGGGGCTGAGAGGACAATGAGCCTGATGGCTTTAACCGTAGCAGACAGGATTAGAAATCCCGCATCAATGATTGGCGGCAGATGCAAGAGAATTCTTGAAAAAGAAGAAGTGTCAGAAAGTCTGAGGGAGAGCCTTCAATATATACTTGAAGGGGCTGATAATCTGGACAGGATTGTTGCTGATTTTGAAACTCTCCTTAAAAACAGGCAGTCCATGTTTAAGAATGATGATCTGAACAAAGTCGTGGAACGGGTCTTTTCCATATTAGAAAAAGAAGCTGCATTCAAAGACGTGAAAATTTCTGCGCGACTAGCCGCTGAACAGCTCAGAATGAACATGCAGAAAGACCTTCTGAGAGTCGCGCTGTTTCATATCATGAAAAATGCAGTAGAGGCAACATCGACGGGAGGCATGATAATAATTGAAACATTCAGGGATGGAGACAGTGTAGGATTCAGCGTCTCCGATACAGGATATGGAATCCCGGACGGGGACGTTAATCATGTATTCAAACCTTTTTTCAGTACGAAAGAACGTGGTTTCGGAATGGGGCTGCCGCTTGTAAAACAGATAATCTCGGAACATCTGGGGGAGTTGATCGTGACCAGCAAACCTGGTGAGGGATCGACATTTCAGGTCAAGTTCCCTGTCCGCTGGAAGGAAGAAAAACTTTATGAGAATCAGGCATTTAATGCAGAATCTTTCAAATAAAATAAAGATTTTTCCATTCGTGCCGATAATTGATATAGTATCTTTTACTTTGGTATACTCTCTTTAGTTATTTGGATAATTTTAATATGCAGAGACCGGACAACCGGCACAGGATGCTGGAAATTAATCTTTTCCCTGATTTCCTCTGTAGTATCTGAGGCGAGAATGGGGAATTTTTTTTAGATGAGATAAAACATGAAAAATATTATTGCAATCTTTATTGCCGCTTTTTTTCTCTGCTTCGCACATGCCGGAGCCGATGAGGGAAACAAATCACCAGATCCTGCCCGTCAGCGGCCTGTAAGAACTCAACCGCCGGCTGTGAAGAGGGGAGGAGATGTGCCTCAGAACCCAAAAGCATCAGGCAGGCCCGGACTTCCGGGAAGTGTCTCCTCCGGTTCAGTGACGCCTGAGCAGATCAAGTCTTTTTTCTCAAAACCTAAGGAAGAAAACTACATTATTTTGAATTTTGACAATGCTGACCTGAAGGATGTTATAAACACAGTGGGTTCTATTACAAATGAAAATTTCATTTTAAGTCCGGGACTGGATGCCCGGATTACTATTCATTCTGCGAAAAAGATACCTGTCAGCCAGGTGATGAGTGTATTTGAATCTGTTCTTGAAGCGAACGGCATAGCCCTTGTGAGGTCAGGAGAATTCCTGAAACTGGTCTCAGGGAGCGCAGCCAAGCAAAAACCCGTTGAAGTGAGGACCGTCGAAGAGGTAGGTACCCTTTCGGACGTTGACCGGCCGGTTACACAGATAGTGGCCGTGCAGTATGTTCCTGTGACCGAGATCAGCGCGGTACTTACTCCCATGCTTTCCCAGATTGGCAGTATCATTCCGAATCCCAGAAACAATCTACTTATTATCAATGATAATTCTTCCAGCATTCTCCGTGTAATGAAGGTTCTGAAAGAAATCGACGTGAATGCTTTTAAAAATACGAGAATGTCTTTTTTTAAGCCCAAGTATTCCGATGTGCTGTCTCTGTCAAACGAACTGACAGAAGTTCTCAATGCGTTAAACCTGTCACGTGAGGGCATAGCACTGGTGCCAATTGAAAGAATCAACAGCCTGGTGATATTTTCTGCAAGCCCGACTCTTCTCCAGACAGTTTCGGGATGGATCAAGAAGCTGGACGAGGAAGTTATGACGGGTCAGAATATATTCGTTTATCCTGTACAGAATGTGGAGGCTGAAAAAATTGCGGATATTCTGAAGACACTGTATGAATCAACGGACGGGACCAAATCCAGGATTACCCCTCAAAAGATAAAAACTACAATAACATCGAAGAAAGGTTCAACGGCACGGAGAACAGCACCCAGAAGCTCTTCCCAACAGGCTTCAGGAAGCAGCAGAGTTGAAATCATCACATTTGAACCGACAAACTCTCTCGTTATTCTGGCTCCTCCCGGCATATACAGGGAAATTGTAAAGACGATCAAAAGAATGGATATCTACCCGAGAGAAGTACTGATAGAGGCAGTAATCGCAGAGGTGACTCTTTCAGATTCAGACCAGTATGGAGTTCAGTGGTCTGTCCTTCACGATATTCATCCAAGTGATAATAAAAATGATATCAGGGCACTTGTCCAGAGCCGTACGGACGTCCCTTCATTATCAGTTCCGCCGTCTTTTGACCCTGTTTCAGTAACTGCTTCCGGCCTGTCATATCTGGCATTCAGGCCCGACAAATTTATTGCGATGGTCCATGCACTGGCAGGGAAGGGGAAAGTCAATATTCTTTCGAGCCCGCGGCTTCTTGTCCGGGACCAGGAGGAGGCGAACATCGAGGTCGGAGAAGATGTGCCGACAGCCACGAGTACCACATCAACGACAACGACTGAAACGCTGACCCAGAATATTGAATACAGAACAGTGGGCATCAAGTTGAAAATAAAGCCTACTATAAACGATGAAAAGACTGTCGTCCTTGATCTTGAGCAGGAGGTTTCGTCAAAAGGAGCTGATCAGCAGGTCGGAGCGGAAGGGAACACATTCCCGTCTTTTAATACGACGAAAACAAAAACATCCATTATTGTGCCCGATAAGCAGTCTATCGTGATCGGCGGAATAATGGAGGAAGAGGAAAATACCAGTCACTCGGGCATTCCGCTTCTGAAAGACATCCCTGTTCTCGGACATTTGTTTCGATATGACACCTCGCTTGTCACCAAGAAAGAGCTCGTCATCATGATTACCCCTCATGTTATTACGAACAAAACAGAAGGTGATGCGCTGACGAGACAGTTCCTTGGAAAACTGAATGAACTGAAAAACTTCCTTTATGAAGAAGAGCTCCGGGAGAATGCATCTCCTCCCGGTAAAAAATAAACTCACCCTGAGCCATGAGCCGTGACGCTGTAAAAAAAATACATAAAACAGGTCTCCTGGGAAGTATCCTGCTGGAGCGGCAGTTAGTCACACCTGAGAAACTCGAAATAGCACTCAAGGAAAAATCTTCTTCAGGAAAATCCGGTCGACACATCGGTGAAATACTGGTGAACCTTGGCTTCATATCAGAAGATGATATGCTCAATGCCCTCAGTTCACAGCTTGGCCTGAACTATCTCAAGTTTTCAGAATTCCCCAAAACGATCCCGGGCGGGTCCTATCCTACCGTAAAGTTCATGAAGCAGTACAGGTTTGTACCGATTGGAATGGAAGATGGCGTCCTGAAGATAGCCACCTACAATCCACTCGATGAATATGTTACAGACGCGCTTCAGTTCTTCTCAGACCAGTCAGTGGAGCTGTTCCTGAGCAGTGAGAAGGACATCATGGAGGCTATTGAACAGTATTTCGGTGGTAATGTTCACATGACGAGCATTATGGAGGGAATGAGGGAGGAGGAGAGTGAGTCGGAAGAGATCGACCTGCAGGAGGATGTCCATCACCTCAGGGACATGGCCTTTGAGGCACCGATCGTAAAACTCGTCAATATGCTCATTACAAGGGCCGTCGAAGGAAGGACCAGTGATATTCATATTGAGCCCTTTGAGAGCGGGATCAAGGTCAGGTACAGGATTGACGGAGCGTTGACTCATGTAGAATCTTTGCCAAAAAGGATACAGCCTGCTGTCATCTCGAGGATAAAGATAATGTCGAGGATGAATATAGCGGAAAGAAGACTGCCGCAGGACGGGAGGATCAAGCTGCGGGTATCGGGCAGAGACATAGATCTCAGGGTTTCCACCATTCCGACAATCTACGGGGAAAGCATCGTTATGAGGATCCTGGACAGGGGTACCGCACTTGTTGTTCTGGAACATCTGGGCTTTCCCCATGATATCATTGATAGCTATGAGAAACTTATTACTACTCCCTACGGCATGCTTCTTGTTACGGGACCTACCGGCAGTGGTAAGACGACAACGTTATACGCGTCTCTAAATAAAATTAACTCCGATGATAAAAAAATTATTACCGTTGAAGACCCCATTGAGTATCAGATTGACGGGATAAACCAGATACAGATCAAGCCCCAGATAGGCCTGACATTTGCGACTGGCCTGAGGCATATTGTACGGCAGGACCCCGACATTATCATGGTTGGTGAAATCAGGGATGTTGAAACTGCCGAAATCTCGATAAATTCCGCGCTGACAGGACATCTTGTCTTCAGTACGCTGCACACGAATGACGCACCCGGTGCCGTCACGAGACTCCTCGATATGGGGATTGAAGGTTTCCTCGTATCATCATCACTCATTGGAGTACTTGCACAGAGACTGGTGAGAGTTATATGTTCCGTCTGCAAGGAGCCCCATACTCCTCAACAGGACATTATTGACAAGGTTGAATTCCTTCCTGATAATTTCACGGCCTATCGCGGGACAGGGTGCGATGAGTGCCGGGGGACAGGATATAAGGGAAGAACGGGAATTTTTGAATTGATGGTCGTGGACGGGGAAATGAGAAGAATGATTCTTGACAAAGCGAGCTCAGATATAATCAGGCAGAAGGCGGTATCAATGGGGATGAATGTGTTAAGAGACGGCGGATGGAGAAAAGTCCAGGAGGGCGTAACCACTATTGAAGAAGTTCTGAGGGTTTCTCAAGAGGGTATCTGATGGAGAATTTCCAATATGAGGCGACGACGCGGGAAGGGAACATTGTATCGGGTAATATTGAAGGTGTAAACGAACGGTCTGCTGTTGAACGTCTCCAGGAAATGGGATATTTCCCCCTTAAGATAGGGCGGGCAGTTGAGCGTGAGAGGTTTTTTACTAAAATTGTCTCTACCATACAGAACAGGGTACGGGAAAAAGACATTATGACTTTTACCTATCAGCTCGGTGTTCTCCTTGATTCGGGATTCCCACTTGACCGTTCACTGTCCATCCTGTCCGAACTTGCGGAGAAAAAAAAACTGAAAGAACTTATCCAGGAGCTCCTGGGTCAGGTCAGAAGCGGTAAGTCGTTTTCTGATGCGTTGACCAGATTCCCCTCCAGTTTTCCATTGTTTTATGTGAACATGATCAAGGCGGGTGAAGCGGGAGGTTTTATAGAGGATACAATCACCAGGATGGCAATCTATCTTGAAAACTCTCAGGGGCTCAAGGAAGATGTGCGTTCGGCCCTTATATATCCCGTTCTCCTCAGTACTGTAGGAGGTGCTGCCGTTGTCGTGCTGCTGACCTTCGTGGTCCCGCAGTTTACCAAAATATTTACCGACATGGGCGAGTCCCTTCCTTTCGCCACTGTTATGCTGCTTGCGATCAGTGACGTTCTGATAAGCTACTGGTGGCTGCTGCTGCTGCTTTTTGGCGGTCTTTTTATCAGTGTAAAAAGATATGTTGCTACCGAAAAGGGGAGAAGGGCCTGGGACATAATGAAGTTCAGGCTCCCTGTGTTTGGCAAACTCTATAAAGAAGTTGCCGTTTCCCGATTTGCGAGAACTTTTGGCACCCTCCTCGGGAGCGGAGTTCCCCTGTTGAATGCGCTTCAGATTGTAAAGGGAACGCTGGGCAGCGAAAAAATAGCTGATATCATATCTTCTGTCCGGGAATCAGCGAGAAAAGGGAAGGGGATTGTTGAGCCTTTGAAAAACAGCGACATTTTCCCACCCATTGCCGTCCATATGGTGACAGTCGGAGAAGAGACGGGAAAACTTGATGCCATGCTGATCAAGATTGCCGACCGGTTTGATATGGAAGTGAGGACTACGGTAAAACGTATGCTTGCCCTTCTCGAACCTGTTTTGATATTAATTGTCGGTGCCATGGTCGGCTTTATTGTTATATCAATGCTTCTTGCAATATTCAGCATTAACGAACTGCCGTTTTAAATGGCACATTGAAACAGGCACAAAGATCTGCCATATTGGAGTCGCACAGTACTTGAGAGATCCGGTGTCGGAAATCCGATTCAAAAGCGCCAATTAATAGATAGATGTTAAATGATTTGAGATGTTAAAGGGAGGTTTTCATGGGTAAAAGTCATAAGAAAAAGATTTTGTTAAACAGACGGGACGGATTTACTCTTATTGAACTTATGGTGGTCATGATAATACTCGGACTGCTGGCGGCGCTTGTCGTGCCGAGGATGTTTGGAAAGCTGGGAACAGCGAAAACAAATGCAGCATATGCACAAATAGAACTTCTGGGAACGGCACTTGATTCATTCCGCCTTGATGTGGGCAGATATCCCACATCTGGGGAGGGACTGGAAGCTCTTATATCCCCAGTGTCGGGATCGGATGACTGGAGCGGCCCCTATCTGAAAAAAAATGAAATACCTCTTGATCCCTGGAAACATGCATATCATTATTCGTCTCCGGGAGAACATGGTGATTATGACCTCTATTCACTTGGCGCTGATAATGCGCAGGGTGGCGAAAAAGAAGACAGAGACGTGAAAAGCTGGGAAGGACTGAAATAAGGGAAATGGGGCCGGTATGCATTAGAAAGCATCGTCTGAACACTGTCGGTAAGCCTTTGATCAGCCCGGGATTTACCCTCCTGGAGATTATTGTGGTCATGCTGATAATAGGTCTGGCTTCCGGACTTGCAGGCATTATGATCAGCAGGGGCGGCGGCAATCGTGAGATGAAGATATTTACGAAAGAGGTGTCTTCCGTTCTCAGGTACGCAAGAAACCGGGCTGTTGCGGAAAAGAAAATATACTGCTTCGTTATTAATAAGGAAGAGCACACATACTGGGTTTTTTCGGAAGATACTGATTACAGGAACGTGAAGACCGTTCTGACCAAGCCTATACCTGAAGAAATTCAGATGTCTCTGAATGACGATAATGAAGACTCTCCTCATGTAGAATTTCTACCCAGGGGAAGCTCATCAGGAGGGAAAATAGAAATCATGAATGAAAAGGGCAAGGTCGTTTCCTTGCGAATAAACAGGATCACCGGCAAGGTTGACGTGGAAGAGGACCAATGAAAATATTTTCCCAGAAGGCATTAGACAACATCCGGGCGTCCTGTAACACGAAGAAAAGTATTGTGCCGGACAATCTCTGCTCTTCATCTTCAGGTTTTACCCTCTTCGAAGTAATCATTGCCGTTGCTATCCTGGGCATAAGCATGGTCATGGTCATGCAGCTTTTTGCGGCCGGACTCAGGTCTGCGAGGGCCTCCTGTGACTATACCCGGGCAGTGGTCCATGGAAAAGCCATTATGGATGAATTGTCGGGAACTATGGAGACCGGGAGCGGTGATTTTGAAGATGGTTTCAGATGGGAGGCAGCGGTTGAGGACTTCAGGGAACTGGAAGATTCAACATTCAAACTTGTGAAATTGATAGTAAAAATATATTGGCCCGATGTTCAGAAAAGGCAAAAAACTTATGAAATAGTGAGTTTGAAGATGACCGATAGTGATGAGACACCATGAATAAGGGTAAATGCAGAAAAAAGACTCCCCCGTTCCTTCCTTATCGTTGTCATGGAGGGTTTACCCTTCTTGAGCTCGTGATTTCCATTACAATTCTGACGCTGGTTGTACTCATTATCGGGAATGGTTTTCGACTTGGTATGAAAGCCTGGGACAGGGGTGAGAGTGAAACGGAGTGGACGCAGAAGTTTCGGGTTTTATCGGGACTTTTTTCACAGCAGATAAAATCCGTTTTCCCCTATTCACTGGAGATTGATGAAGATGAAGAAGTTGTATTATTTCAGGGCGAAGCTGATTCTATATTCTTTGTTACGACCCTGACGGAGTCTTTTTCCGGAGGATTTAAATGGCTGCGATATTCCCATCAAGAGGGCGCATTGCTACTGAAAGAAGGACTGCTTCCTGATAAGGAAGTGCTGGATCATATCACCGGAGACGAAGAAGTGGTTGACTCCTCTATAGAAGAGATGCAATTTGAATATTTCTCGCAGGATGACGATGAATGGAAGGATTCCTGGGAGCTGGGAGAGGAACTGCCGCGAGCGGTCAGGGTTAAGATTTCCTATTTTGATCCGTTTGTTATTTATATACCTATGGCATCTGACGCAGAAGAAGAGGATGAAGATGAGATCGGCTAGGCGGTGCAATTCACAGGGTAGTATGAAAAATGTCTTTGCCAACGAGGCCGGGGGAGTTGCCCTTGTTCTCGTTATCTGGGTGCTGGTTGTTCTCGTTGCAATAGTGGGAGAGTTTTCATATTCCATGAGGACAGAAATCAATATTACCAGGAATTTCAAGGAAGAGCAGGAGGCCTATCAGTTAGCCCTTTCCGGTGTTGAACAGGCAAAATTGGAACTTCTCTCGGTAAAAGAGGAAGAAGTTGTTTACTTGGAAGATGAAAATGTGCTGAAGTTCGGTGACGAGGAAGATGAAGGCGAGCTCCTGTTTCAAAGAAAGGTAACTCTTGGCAAAGGTGAGTTTACCTATGATCTCATTGACGAGGACAGGAAACTTGATATCAATACGGCAGAGCGGGATCAACTGGTATTACTGTTTCACGATTCCGGTGTTGATATGACCGATGTGGACGAGATCGTTGATTCGATTCTTGATTGGAGGGACGCGAATGATCTGCATATGCTGAATGGCGCGGAAGAGGAGTATTACCAGTCGCTGGACAGGCCCTATAGCTGCAAAGACGGAGATTTTGATTCAATAGATGAGCTTCTCCTCGTGAAGGGGATAAGCAGGGATATACTATACGGTTCAAAAAAAGACAGCGATGATGAAGGTACAGATAGTGATGATGAGGAAACCTATGAAGGAGTTGAAAAGTATTTGACTGTTTATGGTACTGAAAGGCTGAATATTAATACAGCTTCTGACTTTGTACTGTCGGCGGTTTTTACCCCTGCCGATGCCGATCAGATAATAAGCCGGAGAGCGGACGGTCCGCTAAAGTCTGCAACACAGCACGGAAAGGTAACATCCGAAATTTTTACCATTATATCCACTGGCACTAATTCAGATGGTACAATAAAAAGGTCCGTCAAAACTGTAGTGCACCGGATGAGCGACGAATTGGAGATTCTTTACTGGAATGACAACTTTATTGGATAAGATATTTGGAACGTACCTCGGGATGGAGTTTAAGGAAGACTCCGTTGTTATTACGTACCTTGAAAACAGCTTTTCAGGAATTGCTCTCCTGTCTTCATCGACATTTCCTCTGACGTACGATGAAACTGCGTCTGATGAAGTCCGGGATTATATCGGCCAGCAAAATCTGAACATAGAGAAAGTATTTGTGAGCGTTCCTGATCGGTGGGCGATTACAAAATTTATCGACATACCCTCCATGAAAGGCAAGGGGAAGGGTGCCCTCGCAAACCTGATGAAGTTTGAGATAGAGCGCCATATTCCCCTTGAGATAGATGATGTTGCCTTTGATTTCCTCGTGATAGATGAAAGGGATGGGAAGAACTATGTTGTGTTTGTGGCAGTGCAAAACGAGAAACTCAATTTTGTAAAAGAATATCTTGAGAAACTTTCCATCGAGCCCGATGCGATTACCATATCCTCTTTTGCTGTTTTAAACTCCCTGGAACTGGGCGGATTGTCATCGGGTGGATGGCAGGACATAATCGGAATTGTCAGAAGATCAGACGTGCTGGGGAAACCGGGTGAGGCGAATATTTCTCTGTATATTGATAAGACCTACGCCAGTGTGGCTGTTACGAGAGACGGTATCTGTATCAGTTTGCGATCTTTTCTTTATGATATGAACGGGGAGCCTGAAATTCCGATCGATGACATCTCTCGGCATATAGCCGAAGTACAGTCAGCACTTTCACTGGAACGGTTTAATAAATTAATACTTGCCGGAGACACTTCTTTTACATCAAATATAACCGATGAGTTGAATGGAAAGATTTCGGAAGGTGTTATTCACGTGGATCGTATCGAAAGATTTTCGGGTAAACTGAAGGACGTGGAAATGAACGGCCTGTCTTCGTCAATCGGAGCTTGTTTCGGCGGACTGGGAATAGGGACGTACAGAATTAATTTGCTGCCCCATCAGACGGATTATGAAATAAGAAAATTTGCTCCCTGGGCAGCGAAAGTTTTTGTTGTACTGATACTGTTAATGATCGTGGGAATCTTTGCTACAGAGACAATAAAACAGAAGAAATATTTAGAGAAAATGGAAGAGACGCTTGCGGCGAATGAACCGAAAGTGAAAACCCTTGAAAAGCTTCTTTCTGATATCAATTCACTCAAGGAGGAAAGTAAGTTTCTTCATGATGTGAGGGACAATGAAATGACCCTTGAAATCCTTGCTGAGCTTGCCGGGATAATGCCCAAAGATTCATGGGTAACCAACCTTAACTATGAGGGGGGTGATCTGAGTGACAAAGAAAAATCAGGGGGTGATCTGATTATTAACGGGTATGCAGATTCCTCATCGTCACTTATCCCGCTCCTGGAGGATTCACCTCTGTTTGAAGAGGTAGAATTTGTGGGCCCTATAAAGAAAACGAGAGATAAGGAGCAGTTTAAACTGAGTGCGAGAATCGTCATCCCATCGGGCGGGGAAAGCGGGGTTCAATGAATCTTCCGATCAAGATTAACGAAAGGGAAAAAAAATTCCTCATCATCGGTGGGATTGCAGTAGTACTGATCATGGTATTTTACCTTTTTTCCTGGTACAGTGATACAAAAAAGAGTATTAAGGAATATTCAGATGCAAAAGCTTTCATGTTGCAGCGGCAGATAAACAAGATATCGGAACAGAAATACATAGAAGAAAAGTACAGGGTCGTCAGTCAGGAGCTGGAAATACAGGAAAGGACCCTTCTCCGGGGCAACACCCCGCCCGTAGCCGCTGCGGCGCTGCAGAAATTTCTCAAGGACACTGCATCGTCTTTGAACGTGGTTGTGAAACTGGAGCGGGCTCTGAACCTTGTAGATGCCGAATCATACCTTGGAATTCCTGTTGAAATTGGGTTTACAGCCACCACGAGAGAATTAAAAGATCTGCTCGTAAAGCTTCGCAAATCGCCTTTTCTGCTTACAGTGTCCGAAATAAAGGTGAGAGTGACAAATATAAGCAAGCCAGAGGACATTTATACGACCCTGGTCGTTACCGGCTTTATAAAGAAACCCGGGGAAAAAAAGACGGATAAGAAAGAGGCGAAAAGTGATACGTAATTATTTCTTAGTAAATCTTATTCTTATAACAATAATTTGCGTATTGGGTATCAAACTGTACAGTGTCCTGTCCTCTTCCGCGGATCTCCCGAAGGAAGCAAATGTTAATGAAGTACAAAATTCTGAGAATGTTGTAAGCAGGAAAGATAAAGTTGTCAGTGCCGGCACTTTTGATAATATATCGAAACTGGACCTTTTCAGGCCATCAAGATCAGCATCGGTAAAGGAAAAGAAAAAAACTGAAAAAGCTCCGCTGAAAAATCCGCCGAAGCTGTTCGGAACAATCATTCTTAATGACATGAAAACGGCTATTCTTGAGGACCCTGAAACGAAGACGACAAAAGTGTATAAACTGAATGATTCCCTTTCCGGATACAAGATTTCAGAAATACTTGAAAACAAGGTTGTGCTTTCCAGAGATGGCGATGATATAGAAGTAAAGTTGAGGGACGATAAAGGGATTAAACCGCCGACCAGAGCGAAGGCGCGCGCAGCAACACAACGCAAGGCTGTAGCGAGGGAGAGACCCAAGCCTCGACGAAGGAGAGCAACCCCTCCCCGCAGAAGACCGACCAGGGTCAGGCGCTCCTCAGACCAGGAGCAGCAACGAACTCCGGGTCTGCCTGATATTGACGAATGAAGTGGAAATGTAAGGGTGTTTACTCCTAAGGAGTTTCTATTCCCAGGGACTTGATCTTTCTGTGGAGGTTGCTTCTCTCAATTTCCATTTCCTCAGCTGTCTTTGAAACATTCCAGTTGTTTTCCTGAAGCTTTTTCAGGATGAACTCTTTCTCGAAGTTTTCCCGTGCCTCACGCAACGTCTTTAAGGACGTGTAGTCCAATTTCATTCCTTTGACAGGCTGGATTTCTTTCACGTCAATGACTTCAGAGGAGTTCATAATCACGAAGCGTTCGATTGTGTTTTTTAACTCACGCACATTGCCCGGCCAGTCATATTCCATGAGGATTCGGAGCGTAGATTTGCTGACCCGCTTTTTCTTCTGGCCGTATTGCCGGCCGTAGTTTTTCAGAAAGTATTCGACGAGAAGAGGAATATCACTTTTCCTTTCTCTAAGAGGAGCAACATGTATAGGAATGACATTCAGCCTGAAAAACAGATCTTCCCTGAAATTTCCTTTCTGGATCTCTTCTTCCAGCTCTTTGTTTGTGGCGGCAATAATCCTTACATCAACTTTTATTTTTTTGCTCCCACCGACCCTTTGAAACTCCTGTGTCTCGATGATTCTCAGCACTTTCGCCTGTGTGATGAGGGACATATCACCAATTTCGTCCAGGAACAGGGTCCCTTCATGGGCGAGCTCAAACTTTCCTCTCTTGCTTTCGAAGGCACCTGTAAAAGAGCCTTTTTCATGACCGAAGAGTTCACTCTCAATTAACTCATGGGGGATGGCGGCACAGTTTACCTCTATAAAACTGTTGTGCTTCCGGTCACTTCCATCATGCAATGCCCGTGCAACAAGTTCTTTGCCCGAACCACTTTCACCAATAATCAGAACTCTGCCGTGGGAAACAGCAGCCTTTGCAATCCTGTCCCTGAGTTCAACCATTTTGTGGTTTTCTCCGATAATCTCCCACTGCTCGGATATACTGCTTTTTAATGCAATATTTTCTTTTTCAAGAACCCGTTTCTCAAGGGCCCTTGTAATAAGGATCAGGACCTTATCAAGGGAAAGGGGTTTTTCCAGAAAGTCATAGGCGCCGAGCTTGATCGCATGTACCGCAGTGTCTATATTGCTGTGTCCGGAGATCATTATTACGCATACATCTTTATTTTTCTTTTTCAGGCTCTTGAGGGTATCAATGCCGTCCATCCCTGGCATCCATACATCAAGCAGGACAAGGTCAGGAGAAGATTCAGCATATTTAACAAGGGCACTTTCACCTGATGATGCCGTGATCACGTGATGTCCTTCATCTTCCAGGATACCGGACAGTGTATCGAGAATGTTTTCCTCGTCATCTACAACCATAATTGTTGCTTTGATTGATTTTGCCATACTACTGCAGTCTCCTATAAAATCATTCAATTATACATCATGTATATGCTCTTTTGCTTTGAATCGCACAGAAAGGCATGAAGGTGAAGGACA
>CALZGI010000105.1 GCA_945786855.1 Thermodesulfovibrionia bacterium
CTCTGAAGCTGAATGATTTCATTGTAAGGACTGTTTCGCCGGTCAGTCCTGAGGGTTAAGTTTCCTCGTGACCATTCCGAAAAGATAAACAGACAGAGGAAAAAGGAGGTTGCCTTTATGCTGACAGGAACAAACATAGAAAGAAGCCATCCCCTGAGACAGCTTTTCAGAAATGCTCTGGCTTTTGGCCTGGAACATAATCCCACAGAAAAAACTGAAGTCGCTGAATACCTGGAAGAACAGATTCTCTGCGAATTTATTCATACGGAAAACCTCTGCAAAATCAAAGATGAAGAGGACAGAAGCCTCGATGATATAGCCGAAATGCTTGAAGAAGGAAGCATCCTCATGAATGCAGAGAGTTTTGACAGAGAGTTCCAGGTGCATAAACATATCGGTGACTACACGCTCTTTATGCTTGGCATGTATCCAATGACTCTTTTAAGAAAAAAGGGGAAAGAATTCATCATGGGGGAACTTGTGGTCCCGGGAGGGAACCTTTCTGAGCATTATATGCTACAGGGACAGAGGTCTTATAAAATTGCTTCAGAATTTACTCACGGTGACCTTTTTACCGAGCTCTCTTTAAATTTCCCGCTCTACAAGAATATTATGGAAATGGTCAGAATTTACCTTGATGATATTTCTCTGAGGAATTAGGAATTCCGGCCTTGTTCATCTGACACCCCGAGTCAATGATGACCTGTAAAGACGAAATAAATTCCAACTGAATATTTTTTCATACATCTTTTCCTCAGAAACACCTATGTCAAACAGGCACGAAATGACATCTTCATGTCAAAATGGCATGGCTATATTGTCATACTGACATCTGCAACTCATGATGAAAAGCCTAGGAGCCTGATTTTTCGCTCAAGAATTCCAGGCATTTAAATTGCAAGATAACGCTCGAGCGTTTGGGCTTTACGATTATCCTTAAATGGTGGAGGAATTGGATTGAACGATATGAAACCATCTATTCTTGTCGTTGATGATGGAAAGATGACCAGTGACGGTCTTGTAAACCTTCTCTCTAATAATTTCACAATCCACCAGGCACGCAGCAGCAGTGAAGCAGTAAGAGCTCTCAGGAACAATAAAGATATTAAAGTGATTCTGTGCGATGTTCTCGTCCCTGAAGCGATAAGGGAAATACGGTCTGAAAATAAAGAGGTACAGATGATCGTGACTACAGCTTTTACCAGCCCTCGGAAGGTATGCGAAGCCATGAAACAGGGCGCCAACAATTTTATGATGAAGCCCCTTGAATTTCCCTTGCTCGACGCCGTGCTGAAAAATGCCCTGAGAAAAAGAGTGATTGCCTGAAGGGAGACACCCCTTGTCCTCTTTGACGAAAAAAAACAGAGTCGCCTTCCGCCTTTCTTCATCGAATATGATGCTTCAGATGGCTCTGTTCTATTTAAAGCGATGCCCCGGTATACAGATAAACCGCAGAGTTTCTTTTGAGCGGGGGTTCATCAATGGCTGTTCTTAAGCTTCCTCCCTTCTTCAGAGGCCTGCTCAATACATCCACCTCCCGCTTCCTGACTCAATTGCTTGGTCCTCTGGTTTAAACTGTTCCAGGGTATCGCAATTCGATTCTCACTTTAATCATACCTCAAATAAATTACATGTCAACCCCCCTTGTGCATCAGCTCTGACTCCCGTTCATGACAAAGAGCATGTAACACTAAAATGAAGGTGCTGGAAACTTTTTTTTTAAAAGTAGAAGAAGAGACAGGTCAAATGATTTGGGGTGTCGAAAAATAAATGAGGAGGAAACAGCGTACGCCTACATTAGTTCTTTGAAGTCATGTATGGTGAGGAACTCCCTGGTCTTTTTGGGTTCCGCCCTTGAACTGGCATGGGCTTTGAAAAGCAGATATTTTATTCCATACTCCTTCGCTGTTTTCATGACATCTTCCGTGTCGTCGATAAAGAGGGATTGTTCCTTTTCGAAGTTCAGCTTTTTTTGGGCTTTCTGCCAGAACTGAATATACTCTTTCGGGTATCCGACGTTAAACGAGCACAGTACATCGTCAAAGTATTCCCCGATCTGGGTTTTTTTGAATTTCAATTTAACTGTTTTGTAATGGGCATTGGTCAGAAGATAGATCTTCTTCTTCTGTGCCCGCATCAATTTCAGGAAGTCGATAACATGGGGGTGCACTTCAATGAGATGACGTATCTGTTCTTTCAGGGCAGGGATGTCGAGACGGAGTTCCCTGGACCAGAAGTCAATATCACACCAGTTCAGCGTGCGCTCGTGTTTTTTGTATGTATTATATAAGTAGTCCTTTGCTGTGCCGAATGACATGTCGTGTTTTTCTGCATACTTCTCGGGAACAAGATGACCCCAGAAATAGTCATCAAAATACAGGTCAAGCAATGTCCCGTCCATATCGAGCAGGATATACTTTATTTCTTTTAAAGGTATCTCTTTCATCATGGCATTTGTCTAGCGAAATAGGGCCTCCTATTGTAACATTTTAACCTGCTCTCTTTTGCCTCCTCTGCCAGGGAGCTACTGTTAGACAATTTTTCATATTTTTCGTGATAATAGTATCACCCTATGATACTTCCGAAGAGCAGCAGTGAATTGAAGAGGCTTTTTGAAACATCATCGCTTCCTGATATTCAGCGTCTCCATGGCGAGTATCTTGTTGACATGCTCACAGTGTGGCCGAGCTTCAAAAAGTTTTCTCACCGGAAAGTGGTGTATAGAAAAAACGGTATTGTGCAGGGACACAATGTTCTTTTCAATATGGTGTGGGGACGCTTTACCCTTGAGGAAGGAATATGCAGGGATGTTGATTCGGGAGGGGCGGCGCTCATAAATTATGACAGCCATGAAAACTCCTTCCCTGTACGAAGAATCAGGGATTACATCAGATGTGTTGAAGGAGGCAATCTGTATATTGGAAGGTTTTACTACAGGATTGCAGATCGGCTGCAGTTCCTGGGATATTTTTCACTGGAGAAAATAAAATAGGATATGAAGAAACTGCTTATCACCGGTGCAAGCGGATTTTTAGGATGGAATGTCTGTCGGGAGGCCAGGGATGAATGGGAAGTGTTCGGCACTGTTTTTTCCCATCCCGTAAAGATTCCCGGAATAGCGGTTGTGCCTGTTGATTTGCGTGATTATAAGGAGCTCAGGAAAACATTTGACGAAATCGGTCCTGAAGCGCTCATTCATACCGCGGCTGCTACGAGCCCTGATTATTGCGAGGAAAACCCCTCTGAAACGAGAAAGATAAATGTTGATGTCCCGATAAACCTTGCAGGCCTCTGTGCCGATAAAGACATCCCTTTTGTTTTTACATCGACGGACCTCGTGTTTGACGGCTTGAGCGCGCCCTATGACGAAAGTGACGATGTCAGCCCTGTGAATATTTATGGTGAACAAAAAGTGCTGGCCGAGGAAGGGGTGCTCAAAACGTACCCATCTGCCGCTGTCTGCCGGATGCCCCTGATGTTCGGCGATCCCGGTCCTGCAGCCGCAAGTTTTTATACTGCTATGATCGCTGCTTTGCGTGAGGGCAGGGAATTGAAACTGTTCGCCGACGAATTCAGGACCCCGGCCAGTGGAAAGACTGCAGCCTCAGGGCTGGTCCTTGCCCTGCAAAAGGCGGAGGGATTATGCCATCTGGGGGGGAAGGAGCGGATTTCGCGGTACCATTTTGGATTACTTCTTATGGAAATACTCGGTATTCGCGAAGCAAACCTCGTGCGGTGCCTGCAAGCTGATATGATTATGGCAGCGAAGAGGGCGCCCGACCTTTCTCTGGACAGTTCTCGGGCCTATGCAATTGGCTACAGACCTCTGTCTTTAAAAGAGGAGCTGAAAAGGCTTTTGGCTGTTTAAACCGCACATTATTATTCAAAGCCTTGTGCATATTCTATGAATAATTAATCGAGTTAATTATTGGTTTCACAACCCCTTCATTTTTCCCATTGCAATTCTAAGAGCTGAAGAACGGTTTCCCATTGATATACACCTTTTTCACACTCAACCCTTCCAGCACAAGAAAGTCTGCTGTCCCCCCTTTTTCGAGTTTCCCGGCCGCTGCTGACATGAAAATCTTCTCAGTGGGAATTCCTGCTTTCTGAAACAGAAAAAGTTCTTCGAGGTATGATTGCCCATAGGGGATAAAGGATGCCCCTGCGTCGCTTCCGGGAAGGACATTTACTCCCCGGTCAAAAGCCCGTTGAACGGCGGCAAGATGGAGATCTACGATTGCATCAATATTCCTTCCCGCCTCCCTCGTTTTTGATATTTTTTTGAGGCGTGCAAAGGCGTTTATCGTAGGTATAAAAGCAATGCTTTTCTCAGCCATGAGTGCGAGTGTCTCATCAGGCAGGAATAAGCCGTGGATGATGAAGTTCACGCCTGCCGCTGCGGCGTCACGGGCTGCTGCTTCTCCATTTGCATGACACGCAACAGACATGCCTTTTGATTGTGCGTATGACACAATACTTTCGATTTCAGCAAAGTCGAACCCTCCCTCCGTGATTGTGCCAGTTTC
>CALZGI010000106.1 GCA_945786855.1 Thermodesulfovibrionia bacterium
GAACTTTTTCTCTCTCCCCTTGCGACAATTGAAATCCCCATATTGAGGCGCGTCCTGAGACGTGCCATAGATGCGACAAAAGGATTAAGGGGAATCAGATTTGTGCATATTGAAGACATAATAAACCTCATAAAAGAGGGCAAATCCGGTGATCGTGTCCATCTTCCCAAAGACATAAGGGTGCTCAGGGAATATTCGCTTCTGAAAATGACGACGGAAGAGCATTTACCGCTTCCGCAGTACGTGGTTGATCCTCCCTGTGAGATTGATCTCAGGGAAGCGAAAATGGTGATGAAAGTATCCATTGAAGAAAAGCAGGGAGACGCCGGAGATGACAGGTCTTCAATTTGTCTTGATGCCGGTCAGATGACATTCCCGCTTACTGTGAGGGCGAGGACCGCCGGGGACTTTTTTTATCCCCTTGGGTTCGGGAAAAAGCGAAAGCTCCAGGATTTTTTTGTAGATGAAAAAATACCGCGGGAAAAAAGGGACACCATTCCAATTCTTCTGTCAGGAAATGATATCATATGGATCGCGGGGTACAGGGGAGATGACCGGTTCAAGGTGACTGGTAAAACAGAAAAATATTTGAAACTTCAAATAAGAGAGCGATAAGCTTTCAGCTGGACCCGAAAAATGCAGATATTGTTCAACTAGATAATTAACCCAAATAATGCAGATATTGAAAAACAATTTGCATTCATAAAAACAAATGCGAATGTAAGGAATTAAAAAAATTATAGACATTCATTCCCGTCATGGGAACTATGCATTCTAGTTAACTCGATGGATTCATGATTAAATTATGCATATGTCTTTGAATAGAGGAATATACGCTCGGTTGGTAGAATTGCGTTTAAGGTACCTGCCTGCCGGCCGGCAGGTCGAAAATTATCTGGTTTCACAACACCTGCGTTTTTCTTGTTATATATATTGTATTAAGCAGTAAGTTTGCATCGAGCGGATAAGAGCATATAACGCAGAGGAGGTTCTTTTGACAGAGAAAGTGAGAGTAAGATTTGCACCGAGCCCGACAGGGTTTCTTCATATCGGAGGAGCGAGGACAGCCCTTTTTAACTGGCTCTATGCAAAAAACAGGGGCGGAACATTTGTGCTGAGGATTGAAGACACCGACAGGTCGCGGTCAACGGATGAATACATTGATGCGATTAATGAAGGTATGCAATGGCTCGGTCTTGACTCCGACGAAGGCCCGTTCAGACAGACTGAACGTTTTGAAATTTATAAAAAATATGTAGATACATTAATGAACGAGGGAAAGGCATACCATTGCTACTGTTCTCCTGAAGAACTGGAAGAGAGACGGAAGGAAGCGATGTCACAGGGAAAACCTTTAAAATATAACGGCAAATGCAGAAGCCTGAAAGAGCCTGTGCCGGGCGTGAACCCTGTGGTAAGGTTCAAAATGCCCCGGGAAGGTCAGACAGTGGTCGACGATTTAATAAAGGGCACCGTATCATTCGAAAATGAGCAGCTTGATGACCTGATCATACAGCGCTCCGACGGCACTCCTACATACAATCTTACAGTAGTAGTTGATGACGTGGATATGGAAATTACCCACATAATCAGAGGTGATGACCACCTGAACAATACTCCGAAGCAGTTGCAGCTGTACAAGGCATTCGGGTACGACGTGCCGAAATTTGCGCATTTGCCGATGATCCTCGGATCGGACAAGGCACGGCTGTCCAAGAGACACGGTGCAACGTCGGTCACGGCCTATTATGATATGGGATATCTGCCGGAGGCCCTTGTCAATTACCTTGTGAGACTCGGGTGGTCCTACGGGGACCAGGAAGTATTTACGAAGGACGAACTGATACAGTACTTTTCTTTTGAGAATGTGGGCAAGGCTGCGGCAGTGTTTAATCCTGAAAAATTATTGTGGCTGAATCAGCAGTACATCATCAATACCCCACCGGAGAGACTTGCCGAACTGGTTATTCCCTTCCTCGTGAAAGAGGGAGTGATCGTCGAGGACCAGGCGGTTAACATGCAATGGCTTTCAAAAGCCGTCACCACTCTGAAAGAACGCTCCAGGACATTAATCGAGCTTGCGGCATCGCTTCGTTATTATATTGCAGAAGACGTTGAATACGATGAAAAAGCAAAGAAAAAGTTCCTGAATGAGAAAAGCCGCGGCCTGCTTGTTGAATTAAAAAAGGGATTACAATCCATGACCGAATTCAATGAAGCAGAGCTGAAAAAACTGTTCACGTCTATCGCTGAAAAACATGATGTCAAGCTCGGAAAAATTGCCCAGCCAACGCGGGTTGCCCTCACAGGGGGAACGCAAAGTCCCGGTATATTTGAACTCATTGATGTTTTGGGCAGGGAAAAGACAGTCAAACGGATTGAGAAGGCGATTGGAACTATTCAGTAGGGCATGGTGCATCCAGTTCTACCAAAGGTTGAGAGTCATGCATTAGGTCTTCCGGGCAACGTAAATTGCTGCCGGAGGGCATGACCTTATCACGTTGTGAACGCAATGCAATATTTGAATTTGAGCTGGTAGCTGCCCTACCTTGAAGAAATTACACGACTTCCAGTAAAAGAGTTTTGGCTTCTCAAGAGACAATAACAATAATTCCTGCATATCATTAAACTGATAAAAGAAATGAAATGTTTCTAAATGAAATTTAGGATAACAGTTTTAAGTCAACAAAAAAGGCAGAGTCAAAATGACCCTGCCCGAGATTAAAGTGAAGTGGCTGGTTGTCTAAATATTGAACTTCTTTCGAAAACCTATCATTCCAAGCAGACCGCTTCCTAATAGGAGTACTGTTGATGGTTCAGGAATAATGGGAGGAGGTTCATCATCTTGAGTAAACCCACTGTAAATAACATTTCCCTGTGAATAATTATAGAATCCGAAATTTCCGTCAACTAAAGAGTTATCAGCAATCAGCCATTCTTCCAGTGAAGTGTTGCCTTGCTTTACCTCTATTTCAAATAATCCAGGTGTGAAATTAAGACGGAATTCATAGTCAGTAAAATCTGAATACGGAATCGTATTATGCATAAGCAGAGTGACATTCGCAGTTCCGGCAGTAGCCCAAAGATCAGTTCCATTAGGGTCGGCATTGCCCGGAACATTGACAAGTTTAACGCTCATACCTGCATCAGCAAATCCTAAATGTGTTTGATCCGTCTGCTTCCAGTCAAAAAGATAAAACTGACCGCGTCCCTGATACCCGAAGACAAAACCCATAAAATCATCATCACCACTCGTGTTAACTCTCCAGCTTCCCTCAATTTGCTGACCGGCTATATTAAAGTCGCTTAATAGAATTGATGCATCAGCATTTACTGATTGGGTGGCTACTGTGTTACCTGCACTTAATGACCAATTTGCATCTGGCTGTACATTGAACTCATATTGAATAACTGACCAGGTACTCAAATCAATTGGAACAGGAACTGCCGAAGCGCTCCCATAGGAAATACATAACACTGCCAAGACAAGCAGAGAAAATTTAATTTTGTGCTTCATTGTAATGCTCCTTTCATAACATTATTTACTTAATCCAATATGCAAGTTACATGCCATCATTTATCAAGTTATATGCCATAAATATAACCAATTGATTTTACGGAATTTACAATAGCTCTCTCTTCTATAACTTGAAATATTTCTGCTCACGTAAGGAATACCGACTC
>CALZGI010000107.1 GCA_945786855.1 Thermodesulfovibrionia bacterium
CCAGGGATATAGAGAATAAATTCAAATTAAAGCCAATATTAGTTCTAAAGACACGATAAGAGTCGAAATTGAAATAAAAAAAGACCTGCAGTAAATTCCTGCAAATCTTTTTTTTAATTTAAGGAACCCCTTTTAACAGCAGCTCTGGTCCTCGGCTCCTGCCTGATAAAATCTATTCCGGGGGAAACACTCTACTCGAGAATTTCAAGAACACAGCGCTTCCCGAGCTTGTTCCCGGCAGCGCTCAGAATGGTCCTTATTGCCCGTGCTGTATTTCCCTGTTTTCCGATAATTTTCCCGATATCATTTTTGGCTACACGCAATTCAAAGACAACGGTCTTTTCTCCGTCCACCTCTCCAACAGAAACTTCCTCCGGGCTGTCCACCAGAGACTTTGCTATTTGCTCGACAAGTGATTTCATATCCACCTCCATTTGAACCGGGCTTTTTACATACCCAAAATTATCATTAGCACATATCGTCTTTTACTATCATACTTCAACTTTCAATATAATGATACCGCAAATGGAACAATACAAACTTGAATTTTCCTGCACGAGGACATGGTTCATTCTGCCCTTTTACTCTCCGATAATTTTCACTAACACTCTCTTCTTCCGTCTTCCGTCGAACTCACCGTAAAAAATCTGTTCCCATGTGCCAAAATCGAGCTTCCCGCCGGTGACAGCTGCAACAACTTCACGGCCCATAACCTGTCTCTTTAAATGGGCGTCCCCGTTGTCCTCTCCAGTGCGGTTGTGCCGGTATCGGGAAATGGGCTCGTGGGGGGCAAGGTGCTCAAGCCACTCTTCGTAGTCGTGATGGAGGCCCGATTCGTCATCATTGATAAAAACCGATGCGGTAATATGCATCGCATTTACAAGGCACAACCCCTCTTTGATTGTGCTTTCCCGAAGGCATTCATCTACCTCGGGAGTGATGTTCATGAATGCCCGCCGTGTGGGAACATTAAACCAGAGCTCTTTGCGATAGGATTTCATACTTCCTCCAAATATGAATGTAGGGGCAGGTTTAAAACCTGCCCCTACATTTCATTTATTATATTGACAATTTTCTCTGCCGCCGCCTCCGGCGATTCATTCTCCGCATCAATTATCAACTCGGGGTTTTCAGGCTCTTCATAGGGCGCATGTATGCCGGGCACGGGAGAGCCTGTTTTTCCTTTTTCATAAATTCCCGTCGGGGCTTCATGTGTATCCGTTCTTGTCCGTTCCCGTTCAATGCAGAGTTCAACAGGGCATTTCATATAGACCTCGATGAAATTTGAAGTAAATGACCGGGCAAGCTCTCTCCATGAGCGTCTGTTTCCGGTCCCGTCAATGATAACATCGTGCCCCAGTTCAGAAAGAGTTTTCGCCGTGTAAACGAGCGCCCGGTAAACACACTCCCGCTCCGTATCTGAAAAGGTCGGCAGGGGAGTTACGATCTTCCGGAGTTCATCCATCCTGAGGAGAACGGCATCAGGAACTTTCTCTTTCAGGACCGATGCCACGGTACTTTTCCCGCTTCCCGGAAGGCCGGTGATCCATAGAACGAAAGCCATGCCCTATTATACTGATGAAGGAAAGGGGATGCACAGGAAAGAGTGATTTCCTGTATTAAGCTCAAATCTTCTCCCTTTGAAAAAGGGGGATTGAGGGGGATTATATAGAAGATTATTCATTAAAAAATCTCCCCTGCCCCCCTCTCGATGCGAGTCTACGCTGAGATTCACTCCGACTTTGGCAAAGAGGGGAATCATTGCTATGCATGATGTTTTTAATTGTCTTGTCCCGGAAAGGGGAATGTATATTCTTTGGAGAACTTCTCTTTTCAAAAAAACAATCTTCTGGTAAAATGTGCTATGCACGTGGATAACACACTCGACAAGAGACTGCCGGTCATACAGGAAGCAGACCTCAACGGAAAAGTAGTCCTCATCCGTTTCGACCACAACGTTGTTAAAAAAGGCACCATAAAAGATCCCTTCAGGATCGATAAAACCCTCGGGACCCTGTACCACATCGTAGACCGGGGAGGAAGGCCTATCCTGATGACACATGTTGGGAGGCCGAAGGACAAGAAAACAGGCCGGATCACCTGCGGTCCTGATACCTCTGTAGAACCCATTGTAGAATATCTCTCCCGTAAATTGAATATCGACTTTCATATCCCGGAGTGCGAGATTGACCCGGAACTTGGCATCTCAGGACTCGGGAATTCAGTGTACCGGGCTATCGGAGACCTGAAAGACAGGAAACTGGGGGGGATTTATCTTCCCAACACCCGGTGGTTTCGCGGAGAAGAAGAAGACGGTTTTTTCAGAGATAATTTTGCAGTACTGCTCTCTGATCTTGCAGATATTTATGTAAACGATGCCTTCGGATCATGGCAGCCGCATGTTTCAACCTATGACATTACAAAGTTTATCCCCTCCTATGCCGGTTTTCTCATGCAGAATGAAATTGCAAATCTGAACAAGGTCATTAAAGCTGATCGTCCGTTCCTTGCTGTTATCGCAGGGTCCAAATACGACACGAAAATAGGTCCGCTCTATTCCATATATGACAAAGCAGACCACCTCATCCTTGGAGGGGTTTTGTATAATGCGTACCTCTGTGCAAAGTACGGTATTTCCATCAAAGGCATTGCCGATGAAGATATTGCTGCAGCGAAAGAACTTGTAAAGAAAGACAGAGAACATAAGAAGATCCTTGAAATGCCCTATGTGGTCGAATCAGACATACTGGAAGCAAAGGAAGAGGGGAAGTACAGGACCGTCAGTCTCGATGAATTCAAAGAGGGCAATTCCTATGGGTATATGCTGGATATAGACCCACGGTCCTTTTCCGAGAAAAAAGTTTCTGATGCCATACTGAATGCCAGAACAATCTTCGTGAACGCCGTCATGGGTTTTACCCCCAATTACTCAGAGGGCTCCAGGGCGCTCGATGAAACCCTTGACAGGAACAAGACTGCGCTCAAAATGTATGGCGGCGGCGACACACTCCAGGAGTTCAAAAACCTCTGCCCCGGCCTTTACCTCTCCGTCCTTGACAGCTCACACTACTATTTCTTCACCGGCGGGGGGACCGTCCTCAAGGCTATTGAACAGGACAGCCCATACGGGTTACAACCGGTTCGTGCCCTGATGGAGAACAAGGAGAGATCAGGGAAAAGCATATTGTGAAAACCATATGCCCATACGTTTTATTCATCTTTTTCTTCACCGCCTTCCTCTCATCATCAGCACTGTCTTTTCAGGGGCCCCTTCAGACAAATAATGTATATCCTCTGTTCCTTCATGCAGACCAACAGTATCTGGAAAAGGCTGAAACTGAAAGTTCAATGTCCTACAGCCTGTCTCATTCCAGCACCTACACCGTGGAAGACTCAGATGAGTGGGACATAAACCTTGACATGGAAATTACAGAACTCAACTTCCGCTATAAAAGGATGGTAAGGGACCTGTTCGAATTTAACCTTGATGTTCCGGTGCTGATATTCGGAGGCGGTTTCATGGACTCTCCCCTCGAAGATTATCACGACACCTTCGGTTTTAATGACTACGGAAGGAGCAACAGGCCGCACAATGAATTCCTCTATGAGGTCAGGCGGGACGGAGATATGGTCATTGAAGGGAAGAGCGGGACACGAATGGGCGATATCAGGCTGGCCGCTAAGAGGGCCCTGATATCATCGGATTCATATACCCTCAGCGTAAAGGGAGATGTAGAGATCCCCGTCAGTGACGCAAAAAAGGGGTACAGCAACGGAAGCGTTGACGCTGGAATTTCGATTCTTCTCGATAAAAAGATTTCAGACAGGACCATGACGTACTGGAATCTTGGAGTTGTCTTCCCCGGAGATGTGAGAGGACATGAAAGGGTAGACCTGGATAATTTTCTCCACGGCGGCGCTGCTGTCGAAATGAAGTGGTGGGAAAACCTGAGCCTTCTCCTCCAGCTTCAGGGCCATTCCGGGATATACCCCGACACAGAAATTTCAGCAGTAGATGGGACAGCAGTGCTGATTGCGTTCGGCGGCAGATACCATACAGGAAAAGGA
>CALZGI010000108.1 GCA_945786855.1 Thermodesulfovibrionia bacterium
CAGATTGACACCTCTCCTGTTGTTGTTCCGTCATTCGATATGTCTTCAGAAGACACCGTTTGTGCAGAAGTCCCGGCCCCGGAGGTTGTTGCATCTGAACCGGCCGTGGTAAACACTGAGGGATCCTGTACCACCGATGCTGCGCTACAGGAGGAACCGCTTGCTGACACTGTTTCTCAGGATACTTCCTCAGCAGATGCTCAGGAGACTGAGTCATCATCTCCTGAAGACACACCAGGAGAAACTGTTTACACACAATTACTGGAAAATATCGGAAAAGAATTCAGGCATTATTTTGGCCAGGAATTAACAGTACTGCTAAAAAATACCATGTTCCAGGTCTTAAAAGAAACCGACCTTTTACGGTCTTCAGGACATATGCTCTCCGGTGAACTTAAGTATATTCCTGTGACCGACACTTTTCAGTTTATCAGCAAGTCCGGTCTTTCAGGAAAGTTGACTATTTTAACGGACAGTTTCAACGGGGAGATTTATCTTGCAAGCGGGCAGATTGCTTGTGCTTTCATCAGCAACCCCGGCTGCAGAACCAGCCTTGAAGAGCTCATTCTGAAAGATGGAAAGATGGGGGAAGAGGTTCTCTCCGTACTGTCCGAAGCAGGAGGAAACAGTCTTGCCGCAGGGGAATTACTTCTTGAAAAAGGGTTAATATCTGAAAATGAATTATCAGGTTATTTCAGGCGTCTGTCCGAAGATGCTGTTCATCAAACTCTCGCAGCAACAACAGGCCACTTCTACATTGAAGATATCCCCCTGCCCCGGATACTACAGCATTTTAAATTGGAAATATCCGTAAACGGGTCAGGAGATAACAGCATATGTGTTCCTGGTGAATACACAAAATAAGGAAGGAAATGAATCGATTTCACGATATATTCAGTTATAAAACTCGGAATGTCAATAACAATAAAAAGGGAGGATAAGAACCATGAGTAAAATTTTAATTGCTGATGACAGCAACACGGACATAAAGTACATATCCGATGCACTGAAGGATTCAGGTCATGACCTGACCATCGCGTCGGACGGCGAAGAAGCGGAACAGAAAGCAAAAGCCGGGAACTTTGATCTGATAATCCTTGATGTTGTAATGCCCAAGAAAAACGGGTTCCAGGTCTGCAGGGCTTTGAAGCAGGATGAAAATCTCAAGGGAATTCCTGTAATTATCATTACATCAAAATCACAGGAAAGCGACAAGTTCTGGGGGCGCAAGCAGGGCGCTGATGAATATATAACAAAACCCTTTGAGGCGGTACAACTTAAGAGCGCCATAAGAAAATATGTGAGGTGATCAACCTCCCCTTTTTTCATGGAGAGATGAAACTGTTTATTGATTATTGACATATGTTTAGCAGGTTAGATAGTACCAGAAAATATCATTGCGCAGGACCTGAGGCAGTTATGGGAGACAATTTATAAAAGGAAGGGCAAAAAGGATGAGCAACCAAAAAACAGAAAACACGACGAATGTCCAGATGGAAAAGGTAGAGAGTCCGGAATTAAAAGCGTGTACTTTTAACGTGGGAAACCAGACATTTTCAATTCCACTGTTGTATGTAAAAGAGATAACAGAGGCTAATGAAATATATCCACTTCCATTGACACCGGCGTATGTGGAGGGAATATTTCATCTCAGGGGCTCTGCCATCCCCGTCCTGAGTATAGGTAAATTAAAAAATATCCAGGAAGAACAGAGTCACAACAAACAATTAATCGTCCTTGATTTAGGGGGTGATCAATTGGGGATCGCTGTAAATGAAATACCAGATCTCAGAACGGAGTTTTCGGGAGAGTTGCTGGATGTCCAGAAAATCTATCAAACATACAGGATAAAAAACGATGAAAAATGAACTCTTAGAATTCTTTCTGACAGAAGCCGAAGAACATATCAGCATGCTCGAAAAGGGCTTTCTCGAGCTGGAGCAAAACCCTTCCAATACCTCAAATATCAATGAACTCTTCAGGTCGGCCCATACATTAAAAGGCTCTGCCGCATTGGTCAAATTAGGCACTCTCAGCAAAATTGCCCATAAAATGGAGGATGTTCTTGAAGCTGCACGGGACAGTCAGTTAACTATTAACAAAGATATCGTAGATTGGTGTCTTCATTCCCTTGACGCGATCAAATTTCTCATATCAGAGACCGTAAACGAAAGACCTGAAAAAGAAGAGTTACTGGATGAAGTGTCTCTCTCTCTTCAATGCATCTTTTCGGACCGGGAAGAGGAGCTCGTTCCTTCTGAATTAAAGGAAGATGCTGCCCCAGAGGAATGTGCTGTTTCAGCTGGCCATGAAGAAGAGGCCGGCATATGTGAAGAAACATCCTGGCAGGAATCAGATGTTGTTCCGGAGGGCACTGAAGAAAAAGCCCCTGGTTTATATGAAGAACCTGCTCTGCAGGATTCAGAAGCACAATTGGAGAGCACTGAAGAAACATGCGATCCCGGGGAAGAAGCAGCTCGCGATACAGAGTCCGAACCAGCTCCTGTTCAGAAAGTGAAAGAGAAAAGGACGATCTCACGACGGCAGGATGATCTGGACACAATGTCAAACTTTGTAAAAGTACATGTGGAGGATCTGGAACAAATGATGGGACTTGTAGGGGAACTCACAATTCTAAAAAATTTCTTTGTGTCAGAGACAGAGGGAGTAAGTGGGTTAAAAACAGAAATAAACTATGCCTGTAAGAGACTCTTAAAGGAACTAGATGATTTCAACTCCTACTATGCCCACTCAACGCCGGAGAAAATATCTATTGTAGATCCTCTCCTTGAAGAGTTCAGAGAACTTGAATTTGACAGATATGACGGAATTAACCTGTTTGTAAACAATATTACAGAGACCACAAATGATGTCACTGAGGCCATAAAGAGCATATCGGCTTTCTTTAACCAGTTTTCAAAACATGTTGCCAGATTCGACAAGCTGAACATGGAGTTCCGCGACGTAATATCCGAATCTCGAATGGTTGAAACAGGAAAACTGTTTCAGAGATTTACCCGTGTTATCAGGGACCTCAGCAACAAGTCAGGGAAAAAGGTCAATCTTTTTGTTCGGGGGAGCCAAACAAGAATTGACAAAGTCCTGTATGAGCGTCTTTTCAATCCCCTTTTACACCTGGTCCGGAACTCCTTCTCCCACGGCATAGAATCCCGGGAGGACCGCCATGACAGGAATAAACCTGAGGAAGGCAGTATCGTCCTCTCTGCAAAGAGAGATGGCAATTCAGTAATTATCGACATTCAGGACGACGGACAGGGAATAAACCTGGATAAGGTGTACACGAAAGCGGTAAACATGGGAATTATTGCAGCTGGAGAAAAGGTCTCACAGGCCCGGCTCCTTAATATGCTCTTCATGCCCGGTTTCTCAACACAGGAAGAAACAGACATGACGTCCGGCAGAGGTGTCGGCCTTGATGCTGTAAGGCAGATTATCTCCGAAATAAACGGAACTATCAGCATAGCAACAAATGAAGGAAAAGGGACGGTTTTCAGAATCAGGCTTCCCCTCTCACTCATTGTTGTCAATACGGTGAAATTTAAGGCGGGAGGGCTTGAATTCTCAGTTCCTTCAATTATAATTCATGAACTGATAGATATCGCCGCTGCAGATTATGATAAAGAAAAGGGATTTGTTAAACTCGGCAGCAAAGAAGTACCCGCAAAGGACCTCTGTAACCTCCTTAACCTGAGCCCCGTGAGAACAAACAAACGGCTGTCTCTTATCGTTTTCAATCTGCTGCCGGGCAAGGAAACGACCCTCATAGTGGACGAAATTACCGCTATGGAAGACACCGTCATAAAGCCATTAGGAGGATTTCTGGAAGGGCTCAAGTATTTCTCCGGCACCGGTATCTCTGCAGACGGTAAACTGGTACCTGTAATCAACCCGTTCAGGCTGCTTGAAGTTCAAAGCAAAACACCGGAAATAATGCATGTATCGGAAAAAGAAGAACAGGGGAATACTATTCTCGTTGTTGACGACTCGCTCAGTGTTCGTAAGTTTGCAGGCATGATCCTCGAGCAAAAGGGTTATAACGTTTTAACGGCACCGAACGGACTTGAGGCTCTCAACATACTTGACGATCATAATGTTGATCTTATCATTACAGACCTTGAAATGCCCGTTATGCATGGATACGAGCTTTTAAGAGAACTGAAGAGGAGGGGGCTTTCCGAGTTTGTACCAACGCTTGTATTGACTTCCCGGAACAGTGAAAAGCACAAGGAAAAAGCAATGCATTTCGGGGCAAGAGACTATATTGTAAAACCCTTTGAAGAAATTAGCCTGTATCATACGGTAAGAAAACACCTCAAAGGGGTACGTCCTTCTGCTGATGCTTCAGCAGGAAGGGTAAATACATAAGGGAGGGAAGTGGGCCTGACTGAATTCGAAGGACACATACAACCGATGACCAGCTCTGTCTTTCAATTATTATATTAGGAACATTATTTATTTTGGATCAGAAGGAGACTATATGAAAGGAAATACCAGATTACTTAGTTTATTCATCCTCTTGTCGATACCATTATTATTTGGGTTTAAATGCAGTGAAGGCGGGGAAAGTTCAACTCCAGCAGTGGTAAATTTATCAATCCAGGTTGTTGACGATGGTGATCTTCCCTATCCTGCAGGGACAGAGTGTGTCAGAAAAATCAGCTGGACTCTTAAGCCTGTGACCCTCACAGGCACCGGTGGACAGAGCGAGATGTTGAATATGAAAGACCAGCAATACAAAAGCAGCGTTCAGACAGGGGATTGCTTTTACACTCAAAGCATTCAGGATTTGAAAGCAGGGGAATGGTCCGTCGAGGCATCAGGTGCTGATTCTACGTATGCTTCCTGGAAAACAGCCTGTTCAGTGAGCCTAAGTCCCGGAGAAAATACTTTATATTTTAACATGGGAATGCCCGGGTGCAGTACAACAGATCATCCATACTGATTAAGTCATGAAATGCGTTCAAATAATACAGGGGCCATGAAAAAACTTCTGGACATATTGAAGTGAATAGCGGTGGGGGTGGGGAAACAGTATGGCCAAAATCTTAGCTATAGTATTTGTGAGCTTGTTCATAATCGCAGGGACTTCTTACGGAGAACCAACAAACCTGTTTACCGGTAAAGATAACGATCTATATTTTGAAGGATGGTACGGACTTGATAAGAGCGGTACCTTATCAGGAATGTTAACCATTGATATAATTAACAGGGG
>CALZGI010000109.1 GCA_945786855.1 Thermodesulfovibrionia bacterium
CAGGGAATCTTGATATATACCGGGAATGTCTCAGGGCCATCGGGGAAACAGAGGCCTGTGCGAACAATACCGACTTCAAGAAATTGGTAAATGAAGACCCCCGCCATCTCTTTCTTCTTGCCTCATCCAGAAAATATTCCCGCGTTTTTTATGGTTATGAGGGGGAAAATCTGGAAGTTCCGGCTGAATGGCAGCAGCTGGCCTGTTCGATTCTCAAAATGGGGCATCTGATTAAGTCAATCGAAGAGGACAGCCAGGATATTAATGACTATGCCCAGCTGGGATTATTTCTGGAAACAGAGGGGCAAAGCCTTGATGACATGTACAACTACGATTGGGAAAACCCGGCACATCTTCCTGACAGTGAACCGGCACAAAAGGCCTTTGTCAAGATTTCTACTTTCTTCCATAAATTAAAAGAATCCATTGCCTTTGACCCAAAAAAAGGCTGCCTGGTTTTTAACAGCGGAGATGGTGTTTATGTAGACATTGTGGAAATCAAATCAAGGCTGAAGAGCCCTGAAAGCATGTTCACCAAATTAGGGAAGGACGTGGAAGGAGAAGCTCACAACATCAGGGATATTCTGGCAAACACATTTATTCTAAAAACCCGTGATGATACCTTAAAGCTCATTCACGCATTGCAGAAGCAGGGCGTCATTCTGCAGGAAACGACCATTTCCCAGTCTGTAACCCAGACACTGTTCGATACCCCGGAAAGTATGACTGAAGCAGTAAGAAGCCTTATGATCAGCCTCTCAAAAAGCGAAGGAGACAATTCGGTGCCTGACAGAGAAGAACTTGAGGTGAATACAAAAAACTTTTATGAGTCACTGAGCATGAATGCCGCAATAAACCCTCATTCCTCGCTGGGACATAAAAAATTCCAGTGTAAAATCAATTTTTATGTCCCTGTTCACCGTGATGCTGTGACAAATAAAATTTTGATCCCCGGCACGTCGTTCTACGCACAGAGAAGCCTGATCAACAAGAAAACCCAGCAGCACACGCTGGCCCTGGAACTGCGCATATCGGACGAGCAGAGCTGGCGCAGGTCCGAACAAAAGGAAGACTCCCACCATGATGCCTACAAATTCCGCCAGCTCCTTTCGGTTATGAACAGAGTTTTCATGAATACTGTCCATTTCCCGGGGGACAGCATCAATCAACTGAGGGACGACCAGGCCAGGATCTTTCCTGATCCATCAGGCTGATTCACTGCAGAACAGAGGCACCTTAATGTCCATTTATCCTTTTCATATTCCGGCCTGAGCTGTTATAATGAAAGAGGTGATTCATTTAAATGATAAGTTATAACAAAGAGAGAAGACTCGCAAGGAGAATCCCGGCACGTATTGAGGCCTATATATTTACGGGAAACAACACCTATGTCGGATTCATAGAAAACATCTCGAGTGAGGGTTTTGAATTTTTGATCCCCACGTCATCCAAGGCTCCGAAGGGTCTGCAGCATGAACAGACAGTGGATATTTATTTTCAGATTCATTCAGGGGAAGTTATCGACATGTCCTGCCAGGTAAAGTGGATACTGAGGAAATCTCCCTATGATGAATCATTAACGATTGGCATGAAAATCAGTGACCTCACACCAAAACTGAAGGCCCTTATTAAAACACTGGAAATAGTGAACATCAACTGATGCAGCTCCGGGGAAGTCCCCTCCTTTTTCTAAACCCTTCTGCTCTTCCGCACTTTTGCACTCCCGCTCTTTTTTCAATCATGCTATAGTTAAAACCTCATGCATTCACGTGCCCACTCTTCAAGGCTTCCATTCCATTACGGCTGGGTTATCGCCGGCACAGGAACTCTCTGCATATTTGCCTGCCTTGGATTCGGGAGGTTTGCCCTCGGCATGATTCTGCCTGCGATGGCAAAGAATCTGGACCTTTCCTACTCCCAGATGGGTTTTATCAGCACGAGCAATTTCGTCGGCTATCTTGCAGCAGTCCTTCTTGGGGGTCACATAGGGACAAAGATAGGTCCGCGGAAAATCATCTTTCTCTCTCTTCTCCTGGTGGGCATCTCAATGAGCCTCATAAGTCTCGCACAGGGGTTCAGTTCTGTTGTTGTTCTGTACACGTTGACAGGTGTTGGCAGCGGGGCTTCCAATGTGCCCATGATGGGCCTTGTTTCAGCCTGGTTCTCGAGAACAAAGAGAGGGAGGGCCGCCGGATTTGTCGTAATTGGAAGCGGATTCGCAATTATCCTTTCAGGTAAATTCATCCCTTACTTTAACGAACTTTTCGGAGAGACAGGATGGAAAGTCAACTGGCTTGTGATAGGCGTTACATCAATCGTGATTGCGTTCATCTGTCTGCTTCTGCTGAGAGACAACCCTGAAGAGATGGGGTTGATGCCCGTCGGAAATATTGGTGGCCCTCAGTCCCTGAATCCCTCCATGACAAACAGGGGAGCAAACATCTACCGTGAAAAACCCATATACCTTCTTGGTATCATTTACTTTCTCTTCGGATATACCTACGTCATCTATGCCACATTTATCGTCACCACCATGGTCCGGGAGTTCGGATTCCCGGAGTCGGCAGCGGGGAAATTCTGGTCATGGATAGGCTTTTTGAGCCTTTTTTCAGGGCCCATATTCGGCACCCTGTCAGACAAACTTGGGAGAAAGACAGGACTTGTTACGGTCTTCTCCTTTCAAATGGCCGCCTATTTTCTCGTGGCCTTTAAAATGCCGGATCATATCCTGTATGTCTCGATCTTCTGCTTCGGGATTGTCGCCTGGAGTATTCCCTCCATTATGATTGCCGCTGTCAGTGACTATGCAGGTGCCCAAAAGGCCGCTGCTGCGTTTGGTTTTGTCACTTTCATTTTCGGGATAGGACAGATTTCAGGCCCTGCAGTTGCAGGCATTCTTGCCGAGCGGACGGGAAACTTTTCAGGCAGTTATTTTATGGCCGGCAGCCTCGCAGGTCTGGCGATTATTATCACCGCCTTTCTTAAGAAACCACACTATAGTGCGGAAGTGCAAAAGTACAAAAGTGCCATAGGAAAGAACAAAGTATCATAATTCTTTCCCTCTTGCCTCTCGCCCCTTGCCTCTCCGTAAACAGGCAACATTATCTTGATAGTGAGCCCGCCGTCAGGAGAATTCTCAGCCATTACCTGACCTTTATGTAACCTGACCGCACGATCCGTAATGGCAAGGCCGATACCCATCCCGCCTGACTCACGGTCCCGTGATTCTGCAACACGATAGAAAGGACTGAAGAGGCGGGCCAGTTCATCTTCGGGGACACCGGGCCCGTGATCCCGCACCACGATTACAGCAGTTTCATTCCCATTTGCATGCCGGCTCCTCAGTGTGATTTCCACTTCTGTTTTTTCGTCAGTATAGCGGACTGCATTACGCACTACATTCTCGATTGCCCTGCCCAACAGTTCTTCAGAACCTTCAATCTTGATGTTCTCATCCAGCTCTGCCCTGACCGAACGGTTTCTGCTGCCTGCTTCATAATCAGCATCGTCTGCAATTGCCTTTACCATAACCGAGAGGTCAAGGATCTTTTTATCCACAGACTCTGCACCGCTTTCCAGAAGCGTGAGCGTCCTCAGCTGACCGATAAGGATATTCAGCCTGTCCGATTCCCGTCCGATCCGGTCCAGGGAATCAACGGCCTCATTCCCCGAGCGCTGGCGTGCAAGTTCCAGTGCTACATTCAGACGTGCAAGGGGTGATCGTAGTTCATGTGAGATATCTCTGAGCAAACGTCCCTGAGAAGTCATAAGAGATTCAATACGCTCCGCCATCACATCAAAATCATGTCCGAGATCAGCCAGCTCATCTTTTCGTCTTCCCAGCTGAGAACCGACCCGTGTTTTGAAGTTTCCCGCCGCAAGCTGCCGCGTCGCCGCCCTTAAAGTTCGGGCCGGCGAAGCCAGATACCAGGCAAGCCAGTAGCAGAAAATACTTGCTATGACAAAGATAACGAGAAGACGCAGGCCCAGCAAACGGGGATTTAAAAATCGCAGCAATGGAGAGTCCCGGGGACTGCGTGGCAGTTCGCCGACCAGGATATAGGTCTTCCCGCCCGATCCATACAGGGGCCGGGCAAGCAAAAAACTTTCTTTCAGTTTGAGAAACTCGGTAACACCGCTTTCCCCCGCCCGTACGGCCAGTTCCCTGGCCTCGGGAGAGACCTCTTGTTCCGTGACTGTTTCAAGATTTTCATTCAACAGGAAAACATTCCTCCCCTGCCAGCCCCGCCTGCGACCTCTTCTTTGCATAAAATCATGTAAAGCCCCCGGTCCACCGCTCTCAAGTATCTCAACGGCCCTCCTGCCCTGATGGGCCATTCTCTTTACGATATGCCCATCCTCAGGAACGGGTCTGTAGGGTTCAAGAAATGATACCAGCACCAGCATGGAAACAATTATGAGTATGGATGCAAGCCAGAACCAGAGGAATATTTTCAAAAAAAGACTGCGCATTTATTATCCCTTTGAATAATGCTTCATGTCAGGCTAATTTCCCAACACGAGTGAACGAGAAAAATTCAGGTTTTGTGAAAAAAATAATTTTCGATACCTTAAATGCAATACAAACCAACCGAGTGTGCACGTTTCATTGAAGGCTTTATACATGTTCTGTCAATAATTCATCGAGTTAATTATTTAGTTGAACAATACCTGAATTTTTCGCTTTAACAATTCAATCCCACCTGCCCTATTTAATACTCTTCTCTGGAAGGGCATACATGTACCCGATCCCCCGGACAGTCTTAATCCGTTCGATGCCTTTTATCTTATGTCCAAGTTTTTTCCGGAGACTGCTGACATGTACATCTACACTCCTGTCAAAAGGATCAAGACCGCGTCCGAGTACTTTGTAAACCAGATCCTTACGGGATACCACATGACCGGCTGATCTCAGCAGCATTTCCAGGAGGTCAAACTCTGCAGCTGTTACTTCAACAGTCTTTCCGGCCTTGCGTACAGTTCGAGTTCCTCCATCCAGCGCAACATCTCCAACGGTAATACTTTCAGGCTGGAGGCCCTGTCCCTTCTCTTCATTTCCTGTCTCTCCCCGCCTCCTGATTGCCCGGATCCGGGCGACAAGTTCCCTTGGATTAAAAGGTTTCGGAAGGTAATCATCGGCGCCCATCTCAAGCCCGACGATCCTGTCAACATCCTCTCCACGGGCGGTCAGCATCAGTACCGGAATTTCAGAGCTCTTTCGCACCGTACGCAGGACCTCGAACCCGTTCACACCGGGCAGCATTACATCGAGCACCATAAAATCATGTTCCCCTGAAAGCGCACGTTCAATACCCTTTTCTGAATGGTGCACTGTCTCGACATTAAAGCCCTCGGAGCCAAGGTAATCCGTCAAAAGCTCACAGAGCTCGATATCATCATCAATAACCAGTATCCGGTTCATTCTCTGTTTCGTCCTTTCCACCAGCACCCCGAATAAGGAAGAATAAGGAAGAAGTTGTGAAAGAAATTAATTTTCGATACCGTAAACGCAATATTAATCAATCCGGAGCCTCAAACGTTTCATTGAAAGTCATATGCACAATTGAATAGTGATTATCGAATTGATTAATTTATTGAATAACTTCTTCCTTATTCGAAAAGCCATATCTGATTTTACACTTATTACGATTTATTATATCCCAACCCCTTCAATTGTGAGCGTTAAAATTTATTAAGAGGGCTTAACAAATCTTTACATAACTTTGCCTTCCTTCACTGACACTTAACCCCCACTTAATGAATAATTTCCTACGATAGAACCATGGAGAACATCTAAAACCGAAAGGAGGAAGTCATGAACAGGAACAAACCAGACAAAGAGTCTGTACAAACAGGAGACCCCATAACAAAGGAGAAGAAGATGAAAAACAAGGAAGCCATAAGAAACCGGAGCAGGAAAGTATCCCTCTTCACAACACTCTCAGCAGGATTGCTCATCACCGCCATCGCCCTTATCAGCCAGCCATTTTCGGCAGATGCTCAGGGCCGGTTCGGAACACCCGGAACTCCCGATGAGATTGTTCAGATTCTCACCGACCGTCTTGATATGACGACAGAACAGGCAGAAGCAATCAGGCCGATCCTGGAAGAGCGGGATCTGAAGCGCAGGGAAGTATGGCAAAAGGGCGGAGCAGACAGATGGACAAATCGCTCTGAAATGCAGAAGCTCCGGCTCGAGACTGAAGAGAAACTGGGAGAAATCCTGACAGAGGATCAGCTGGAGGAATACCTGGAATTCAGGCAGGAGCAGCGCGGTACAATGAAGAGAGGCAAATTCCGCGGCGACCGGATGGGAAAAGGTCTGAACAGAACTCCCGAGCAGGCAATTGAACGCCTGACCTGGAAACTTGATCTTACCGAAGAGCAGGCAGCTGCGATTCAGCCCATTATTGAAGACAGTTTTGAAAAACGGCGTGAGGTATTTGATAGATACTGGAACCAGAATCAGAACGTGAGACAGGCAAAGAGAGCGGAAATGCAGGCTATCGGCGATGAGACCCACGAACAGCTGTCAACAATACTGAATGACGAACAGATGGAAGACCTCGACAGAATAAGGGAACTGAAGCGTTCAGGAATGGGCAAACGGGGCAACTGTCGCTTATAAAAGAAGACAGGCAAGAGGCTAGGGGCACGAGGCCAGGGGGGAATCTCCCGCCCCGTGCCTCACATCTCTCGCCTTTTATATTCTTTAAATCATATTCGGCCCGCCACCGATGAATAATCCGAGAGAACCTTCATTAAATCCTCTATCCTCACCGGCTTGGCAAAAATTGAATTAAAGCCCGCGGCCAAACATTTTTCGACATCTTGTCCGCCTGCATTTCCTGTCAGCGCTATAATCGGTGTTTCCTCTAATCCCTGTTCCTTTTCCCAGCTCCTCATTTCCCTCGCAGAAGTAATACCGTCCATAACGGGCATCTGTATATCCATCAGAACGAGATCATAGTGTCCATTTTTCATTTTCTCCAGTGCACTATGCCCGTTCTCGGCAGTATGAACACTACATCCATATAAGATAAGAAGATCCTGGATGCTTTCCCGGACATATTGATTGTCATCAGCAAACAGGATATGTAATCCCCCCGCAGGGGCTCCTGTTTCGGCTTCAATTACAGGTATCGATTCCTGCGGACTGTCCAGTACTTCCCGTACCCTGGAGGTCGGCACTTTTGCCCGTCTGCATGTATCATAACTATATGGAATACAGAATAGACCTGCATGTGCATTCAAAATACAGCGGTGACACAGATTCAGAGCCTGAAGAGGCTGTTCTTCATGGAATAAAGTCCGGCCTCCATGGGATCGCGTTTACCGAACATTATTCATATGAAGCATCTGAGTTCGCCGAAGAATTGAGAGAAAAATACAGGGGAAAGATCATGGTATTCAGGGGCGTAGAGTTTTCTGCTGCAGAGGGACACTGCCTTGTCTTTGGCGTAAACACTGACCGGTTATCCATTAAAAACGCATCTGTTAAAGACATTATTCCCGTTATCAATGAAAAAGGCGGCGTTGTAATTCCGACACACCCCTTCAGAGGATCAAACAGTATAGGGGAGAAGATAAAGGAGTTGAAAGGCCTCTGTGCTCTTGAAGGCCATAACGGATACTCTCACTATTTCCAGAATGCAAAGGCAGTCAAGGCTGCAGGGGAAATGAACCTCCCCTATACCGGCGGTTCAGATGCCCATGTACCTCATGAAATAGGTGCATGTTACACCGAGTTCATGAGTGAAGTGACCTATAGTAATTTTATAGAACAACTTTCAGGAAGAGCCTATAAGGGAATTGACACGAGAAAAGTCAGCAAAGTGTGGCCATTTTAGAAAAATATTCATTCCCTTGACTGATCCTCCGCACACCCGTTATTATGATGCTCCGAAGGTTTGCGTCAGACGTCACTACTAATTTAAATATCATTCAGGAGGATTGAAGAAATGAAAAAACTGATGAATTTATGTGCCATTGCCCTGTTTACACTTATTATCAGTTGCAGCGGGAGCAATGATCCTCAAAGCCAGCTCAGTAAAATTGATGAACTACTGAAAAAAGACTTTCCGGTGTCGGCAGAGCAGACAGAGAATGTGAACACCCTGGTTGCAGAAGGAAAACGTCTGATGGAAGAGGGAAAAGACAAGGAAGCTTCCGAATCACTGGCAAAAGCGATAAAAATTTTAAATCTCGCGCTCGATGCCGATATATTCAATAAAGCGGATTAGGCAGAAAGCAGGTGAGGGGCAAGGGGCCAGAGGCTATGGGCACGAGGGAAAGTCCGGCGAAATGATTTATGAGTCTGACAGGCTGAGCCCCGACCTCAGGACAGCAAAACCTGTGGCAGCAAGCCATAACGACTGAAGATGAAAGATGGGAAAATAGAGGTTTTCTCTATCAGGGAATGCCATGATAACCGCCATTGCAGCAATACCGATCAGCATTGCAGAAAAACCGGTCCATGACGGGAGCAGTTTAGATCTTATGAGGCCTGCTCCCAGGAACACCATCCCAAGACCGGTAAATACACGCCCGAAACGATAAAAGCAGCCGGCGTACTGTGTGTCCAGTTTCAGCGACGCTCCATAGTCCCGGATCACTTCAGGAGACATTCCCTGCAATTCAACAGCACCCGAGGCGCCAAACTGATAAAAAAAAGCCGCGCCGAGAGCGCTCGCAGCCATCCCCGTCGAAATAACTGCAATTCCCGGATAGACCAGAACGCGTGAGGATACGCGCGGGAAGAGGGACCCGAGAGCAGTCAATGCCACTACAGTCACTATCATTCCGAAGATGTGCACCCTGTACATCCATATATACAGGGACAGATGATTCCCGATAGAAGAGAAGTCTCCCGGCCTGAAGAAAATATCTATATGAACGGGGATAAGAATCCAGCCGAGCCAGAGCATCAGCGCAGCAGCAATAAAAGAATATCCTGTAAAGTCTCTCGAAAAGTCCCTGTTCAATGTACCGTTCCCCAATAAATGTTTACATTAAAAATTATACCTTAAAATTACTTTCCGGCAACCCGGGAGCAGAATGTGAAGGCAGGTCTATATAATTTTCACAAACACAATTGTTTTGAGATAGGCGACTGGGTGTGCAGCACGAGGGAAAACTTACCCCCCTTGCCCTCACCACTCCCTAATCAGCTCTGCACCAGCATTTCAGCAGTCTCTAAATAGTCACGCATAAACTCCTCTTCACTGGTGTCCCAGAAGAGGTTCATACCCTTCTTCTCCTTCGTCCTCACTAACTCATTTGCCAGAATCAGCAGCAGGTCCTCTGCCGATGCCCATGCGAGCTGATCATCCCTGTACTTCTTATAGGCTGCGCCGCCCTTGGTCTTCTTCATATCATCCTCTCCTTTCTACACCCCCAATGTATTCTTTTCTTGTGAAGAAAATATGAATCATTGAATTTGTCCATGGGGTCAAACCTTCATTCTTCAATTTTCAAGATTAATATTATTTAAATTTTTTTTATAAATGAATTTTAAAGGTTTGACCCCATTTACTTTCGGCTTTCCATCCAGAATTAAAGAGACATTTTTGTCGATTCAATCATAATTGTCGCTATTAACTTCAATTTTGTAGCATTTCAAAAAGCATGATCCTTTTTAATTCAATATGTTAAGGCCTGGCATGGAATTAGCTTTAGAAGAAAGCGAGGTCAATGAATATGGATTCACTGAAAGAGCAGATCAGAAGAATGGAACAAGAGGCAATAGTCAACGCACTGAAGGAGAGTGACTGGATTATGGCAAAGGCCGCACGCACGCTTGGGATTACAGAAAGAATGATCGGTTACAAAATCAAAAAATACGAAATCAGGAAGGAGGGAGTGAAAGACAGTCATCAGCAATCAGCAGACAGCAGTCAGCTGAATAAACAAACCTGAAAACAAAAAAGGAGAACCACCAAAATGAACAAGACAAAACTTTTAATTATTACACTTTTTTTCGCAGCAGGAATCACCATGAGCACCGGCGCTGTTCATGCTATTGAGACATCGGGAAGCGCCTCAGCAGACTTTATGAGCCAGTACGTATGGAGAGGACAGCAGTTAAGTGATGAGATGGTCATTCAGCCTTCTGTAGGAATCACCTATGGCGGTTTTGGAGCAAACTTATGGGCAAATTACGATACGGACACAAACGAACACAATGAAACTGACCTGACCCTGAGCTGGTCGAATTCAGTAGACAAGTTCAGTTATGAGGCAGGATACATTTTCTATGCACTCGATGGCGATGGTGACGGTGCGGGGAACGACACACAGGAATTTTATCTGTCAATGGGGTATGACGTACTGCTCAGCCCGAGCGCTACCTTCTATTATGATTTTGATGAAGGTGAAGGAGGGTACCTCGTTCTCGCAATCGGGCATTCCTTTGAACTGCCCCATAAGCTGTCTCTTGATCTCGGCGCATCAGCGGCGGTCAATTTTGACAATGCGGTAATGGGCCTCGATAAAGATGGCGACGAGTTTACCGATTTCTATGACGGGAATATTTCTGCAGCACTTACTGTTCCTGTTACAGAGAACATATCCATAGCACCCATGATCGCCTACTCTTTTCCTTTAAGCAATGACGCGGAGGACAATCTTGAAGCCATTGCAATGGCTGTCACCGGCGATGATGACGCAGATGTCTTCTACGGCGGGGTGAACATTTCATTAAGTTTCTAACATCACTGAATGAATAAAACGTTACGAAGGAGGAATGATTCAATGAAAAAGATATCAGCATTAACAATTGTACTGCTCATGGCATCAGGCACCATGGCCTTTGCCGAAGAAGCGACCCCGGCGGCATCTCTGGGACTGACAATAAGCAACGTCTGGATGATGGTCGCCACATTTCTGGTCTTCATCATGCACCTCGG
>CALZGI010000110.1 GCA_945786855.1 Thermodesulfovibrionia bacterium
TAAACGCGTGAATTGAATAAAGGAGCCAGGGGAGAAGGAGAGGCAGATAATTTTTTGTTCCGGCTGGAATTATTGCAGTATTCTAACAGAAATTCCTTTGGAGTTATTAAATTCAATAGTCCTTCCCGATTGACCTCCAGAAATCCGTAATTAATTATTTCCCCCGGAGACAGGAGAAATTTCTTTTGAATACCCCTTCTGATTATTCCACACCCATGGTCTGCCTCGACTACACACATTGATAAATCGTCACGGGTCATGCGCAAATGAGCGAATGCCCGCCAGACCGTACCATTCCAGGTAGAGGTTACCGGCTTTTTCAGTTGGTGCACTTCTTTGACGGGATTACAATCATGGAGCACAATTGTACCATTAGAATCCAGATGGTTTAATGAATTTTCTATGTCTTTAAGAACTTGATCTGCACCATGGAACCCATCGATAAATATTAAATCATATATCCTGTCAGTTCCTTTAATAAATTGAAAAAATTCATCTGACGTCATTGTATAATCACACTTCCCTGCCGGATCTACTCCATCTTTATGTTTTGCTGTTACCTTTTGAAAATTATTGCCCGATCGTACTCCGATTTCCAGGTAACGTGAATTTCGATTCTTCAACACTAATTGATTAAGAATATCTGTTCGTCTCATCGGCTTACGGCCGGCGAGAATATGATTTTGCCTGATTAAATGTTTTATTGTTCTTATTATCCTCATAGTTAAGTTATTCCCCGCCCTTTGTGAATAAATACACTTTCTACGCCGTAAAGGCCCCTTGTGTGTTATCTGCTTTAACAGGATCAATTCTTTCTTAGTATTTTAAGAAGCAGTATTTACTGGAAGATTACGGGCACATTATTTTTTCGTAATTTTATGAAAGGGTGGTCGAAACTCCGGGTTTCTCCGGTTACGTCATATCCGAAGCAGTATTACCTGTTTACGAGTAACCGGTAGACGCTTGAGTGAAGGATGGTTATTGCGGGAATGTAACAACAAATCTGCTGCCCTTGTGGACAGTACTGAACACACTGACAGTGCCTTTCATCGCTTCTGTAAAGGCCTTGACGAGACTGAGCCCGAGCCCTACTCCGCCGAGAGAGCGGCTCTTGTCACCCTGGTAGAAACGTTCAAAGATGTGGGGAAGGTCCGAGTCGGGAATCCCAATGCCCGTGTCTTCAAAGGCAATATTAATTCTATTGCTCTCTGTTCCGGCAGTTATAGATACAGCCCCTCCTTCAGGGGTGTATTTTATGGCGTTGTCAAGAAGGTTGCTAATGATCCGCTGAAGTTTTTTACGGTCCCCATGAAACGTCAGTTCCGCAGGCAGGCTTTCGACAATTTCAATCTTCTTCTCGCTGGCAATAGGCTGGAACAGGTCACAGGCCTCACGTATCAATGGTGTAACATCCAGCACTTCAATCCGGGGCTCGCTGACACCTGATTCCGCTTCTGTTATTTCAAGCATGGTATTGACGATTTCAATAAGACGGTCGCACTCCTCTATAGTGCTTGCAGCTACACCTTTATACTCTTCAACAGATTTGTCGTACATCAGGCTCATCTCAGCAATACCGCGGATCCTCGTAAGGGGACTCCTGAGGTCATGGGCAATATTGGCATTGACTTCTCTCGTGGACTTCAATAAACTCTGTATCCTGTCAAGCATGGTATTAAAGGTACTGCCCAGTCTCTTGATTTCGTTAAAACGGTCTTTCACCTGCACCCGCCTGTCGTAGTCTCCTTTTGATATTTCGAGTGCAGTCTCTGTCACATCTTCCATGTCAAGGAGGGCCCGTCTGGCCATAAACCATCCGGTGAGTGATGATAAAACAATCATGATAAAAAAGAGGAAGAGAAACCAGTTAAGAAAAACCTGCAAATAATCCTCTGCCTCCTCGAGGGTCTCTCCGATCTGAACCACCACATCAGGACCGATCGGCGCAGTGATCACTCTCGCCCGGTAGTCTGTATCGGGGGCATCTCTCGACTGAAAAACATAAGGGGCATCTCCGCTGCGCAGCGTTTCAAGACTTTCAGATTTCTCCACAGCGCCCCAGGAAGAGATGTCTGTTGAAATCAGAACTTCTCCCTGAAACGTTAACAGCCGTGAGAACTCTTCTTCAGGATCTTCCCTTTCTGCCTGCCCGGCTATTTCATTTTTGACACCCTCCCGTCCTTTCTCACTCATGATAGTCGAGTACCTGTCTACCTCTCCCAGGAACTCCTCATCAAGGTCTTTCATTGTTACTGTATGCAGCTTGAAATAGAAAAGAATCAGTATGAGGAGAGTGGAGAGGGTAAAAATACCAGCGTACAGAACTGTCAGCCTGAACAGAAGTGTGTTTGTAATGTTACCCGTCTTCTTTAAGGACATAGCCGACTCCCCGCACGGTATGAATCAGTTTCACATCGAACCCCTTGTCAATTTTGTCACGCAGATAGCAGATCCGCGCTTCAACAACGTTTGTCTGGGGGCTGAAGTTATAGTCCCAGACATGTTCCATGATCATTGTCTTTGAAACCACACGTCCGGCATTCCTCATCAGGTACTCAAGGAGCGAAAATTCAAGGGGCTGGAGGTCAATCCCCTTTTCTCCCCTGATTACTTTCCGTGAGTGCAGATTCATACTCAAATCGGCACAGGTGAGGCTGGAAGGGTCAGAAACGCTGTGTGCCCTGCGAAGGAGGGCCTGACACCTGGCAAGAAGCTCCGAGAAGGCGAAGGGCTTCACGAGATAATCGTCTCCGCCTGCCTTCAATCCTTCCACTCTTTCATCTACCGAGTTTTTGGCACTGAGAATCAGCACCGGAGTATTCTTGTTATTTCTTCTCAGTTCTGTGATCACTGTCAGCCCGTCCAGTTTCGGCAGCATCAGGTCAATGACTGCAAGGTCATAGGGTTCAGTCAACGCAAGATGGAGGCCGTCCTCCCCATTCCCCGCATGGTCTACCGCAAAACCTTCCTGCCTGAGGCCCTGTTGTACAAAGAGGGCTATTTTCACATCATCTTCTATCAGCAGCAGCCGCATTGATAGCTGACCTTTAATCCTGTATTAAATATTTGGTCCATGTTTTGTGACAGTCGACGCTACACTATAACAGTACCATAGGGGAATTATTGAATGGTTATCAGAACATTATCATTTTGTAATGTTCCGGCAGCGGCATGGGGCTCTCATTATTCAGAAATTCTAGAATTCATACTTCACGAGAACCTCAAGCAGGTTAAAATCTCCTTCGTGGCTCTCACTCTCTACATATGCAAATTCCGCCTCCAGTAAAAAGTTTTCGAAGAATTTCATTCCGCCTTTTATATCGAATTCTCTTTCCTCCCTCCGGACACCTTCATCACGATAGTCCGTTTTGCCGTATACCAGACCTGCATTAAATTGCTCTGTTTCATAGCTGATGAATCCATATCCTGTTTCAGCGTCAGGCTCATATACTTTATCCCCCTCATTGAAAGGATTAAAGTAGTCATCAATCAGTCCTCCTTCACGCCCGCCCACATCACGGTCTGCCTTTATATATCCTGCTCCCAGAACTACGTCATTCACTACAAAGTAGGGATTTATATTGAAGATATGGCTGTTTTTCACATCGCCGTTCTCATCTCTCAGGCCGTTTCTGTTATCTTCATCGGTTCCATAGACGTCTCCCTTCAATCCCACCGTGGTTTCTTCCATTTCATGGACAATTTCGGCATGAATTCCATAGAGGCCGTACAGGTTCCCCTGGTGATAATAGTACATGGTGGATGAAAGGGCCCCAGGAAGGACATCCCATTTCACTTCCCCGGCATAGAGAAAGTCGTCTATGGATCCGCCCCCCCGGTTTATGTTCTGAAATTCCACAAACTTGCTGATGTCTGACTCGGCTACTTCTGATATAACCGCGAAGAAAAGGGAAAGATTTTCAAATTCTCCCGATGACAGGCTTATTGCCTCATAATAGTCGCTCAGGAAGAGCGAATCTTCCATTTCATGCCTGCCCGCTTTTATGTCAGTCTCTGAAATATTGTATTTCAGGTAGACTTCATGGAACACAAAATGGTCACTTTCATCTGAATCACGGCTCCTGTCCAGGCCTCCGTTGATGTGGTCATAACCGGTCAACCCCGCACCAAAGCTGAACCCTGAGTACTCCGGGGTTAAATAGTTAATCTGGAAATAGGGAACTATCAGGTCATCGTCTCCCAGCTCAGTAATTTCACCGTCCTCAACGAATCTATCTTTATCATAATTTACTCTCTCATAATAGATCCCGGCTTCACCCCATAAACTGCCGCGTTTTATTTCATTGATGATTTTATTCAGTACATTAGCATCGCTGCCGGTTTCTTCTGCCCGCACCGGCCCGTATCCTGAAAGAATCATCACCACAGTAACAAACAGTATCGGGTATATGTGTTTCTTTATCATCTCTTTCGTGCTCAATTCAACTGTTAGTACCAGAACTTAATTTTGGAAATAAGGATAAAGAATAATTTTACCTCATATTAATTATGATAATAAAGATGAGGGAAGCTGAAGAGAAGGGTACGGGGTCATTATCAAGATTCACCCTCGATATCGCTTAAATCTGGTTCTTACGATTCTGAAAGGATCGCAGCCTTTCGCACTATTTTCCTTACTGTTATATATACATGTTTTCGATCGATTATAGAAGCATCATACTGAATGGAAATAATACTTTCATTGAAGTCAAATGACACATCCAGGATTCCATATGTTTCTCCGATTACTTTCTCATAATCCTCTACACACGCCCGGCATTCAATGCCTTCCACTTTCAACTGCATCGTTTTCACACTCTTTCCCATAAGAATATTATAGCGTTAGAGAACATCAGCGTGGAAGGTCGAAAGAGGGAAATCCTGGAAAGCGGCAGAAACTATCGAGGTTCAACTTCAATATATTATCAGAAACTGTACCGTATCCCGGCATAGGCATTTGTATTGTTCTCAAACTGCGCAAAAAAAGTATGGTCATCGTTCCCGAAAAATATATTCCCCCCTGCATCAACGGCCCACCGGTCAGATATCTTGTAGTGGACCTTCGGGCGGAGATATGCGTCTTCATCGGAAGGGGAATAGTAGGCAAACAGGGAAAGCTTCAGGTTCTGGTTCATCATCAGCCTCGTTAACCTCAGGGTGATGAGGTGCCGGTATTCATCCTTGCGTTCACTCCCCGGAGGCAGCGACGACTCATACTCAGGGTGATCCTGCATCCACTCAAGGTAGTATTGAACTCCCCCGGTAAAATTCATTGCCAACTCTCTTTCATAACCAGCAAGAAACCTCACCTCACTGTTCCGGACAAAAGGGTCGTCCCCGTCGTCGTCCTGATGGGAATCATAATACCCGGCTTCAACATTGCCGATTCCACTGAAAATGGATGTCCGAAGGCTTCCGCCCGCTGACCTGAGACGAGGGTAAATTCCCCTGCCGGTGTCGGGATTTATTCCCTCCGGCGTCTGCCAGAAACCTTTATAGCCGTAGAGAGCCATTTCAATTCCTTTCACGGTCTTTGACAGCCTCAGGGATATTTCATCATCACGAAAGAAACTGTTCCGTTCATCGTCATTAAATATTCTGTCATTCCCGGCGATCCTCGACCCGTTCCAGTAAGACAGCCTTGAACCGTCTATGTATGTTGATCCATTGAAGAGCGGGCTGTAGGAAACATCCACATTGATCAGGTCAGAAAAAAGACTTATTCGGATGCTGTCTGAAGGTGATTTCAGGTATTCATCGTAACGTCCTATGAAAAAAGACTCCCAGTCCTTTGGAAATAGATCGTTAATGAAGAGCAGGTCGCCCGTTCCCCAGGTCTGAATCTGCCGTCCTGCCTTTGCGTCCATAAAATCAAAGGGAGAAAAAGAGAAGTTCAACTCACGCAGTTCGCCTCTCACTTCTTCCAGGACCCTGTCTCCGACCAGATCACCCTTCAGTTTAGCGATACCCCATTCGAACTCTTTTGAAACATCAAGCTGCAAGCGGGTCTCAGAGATAGACTCATCTTCTTCAAAGGGATCATCCTGCAGCCGCCATCCCTGTCGCGCTTCTGCAAATCCGACCAGTTCTGTTTCATAGCGATCATAGACCCAGTCCTCCAGTTCTGAAGCTGACGCGTAATTCGTTACTCCCGGGCCTGCGAGCAAAAACATCACGCAAATGAATAATGTAAAAATTTCTCTTATTATAATTTTCATCCTGTTCAATCTGTAAATTACGCTTAAATAATTCAGATGTTGTGAAAGAGATTATTTTCGATACCAAAAACGCAATCTTAATTAATCGGAGGGGGCAGGTTAAATTTCACAGTTGTATGCATATTCCAATAATAACCTTATCGATTTAAATAATTTATTGAGCAACATCTGAATTAAATACGCCAAACGATCATTTCCGGGCTTCCCGCGGAGCCCGGCGCAGGTACCGTTCCGTAAAAATGTCTCCCAAACCAATATCATATTTGACATCAGTAAAAACAGATACTGTTTCACCACCATTGACAAGGTCCCGGACCCGGGATTGTATAACCGTCGGGTGTCCCTGAATATCCTTGACCTCGAGAGCTTCAACGGTCCGGTATGTACGGCCGTCTTTATCAACATATTCCGCCTTCATGGGCATAAATGATATACGATCAATCCAGATTTTGTATGATGTGAATTCAACAGTAGAGGGATCTTTCGGGACATTGTTCAGAATATAATGCTTATCATCAGTCGCTACAAGAGTATGAACGTCTTCAACTGTTGATCGGCCTGAGACATCTTCGTACAGAAAATGTGACCCCACAAAGCTTGTGCGCTTATCCGATGCAGCGATCCTCCTGACAAGGTCCAGGGCAGGCAGATAAAGCCAGCGGTCATCATCGCTCCCGATTTTCTTGTGGACCATGAACACCATCTTACGCACATCACTGGGCCTTTGAAAATAAACATAAAATAGCTGCTCACCTCCGTCACTGATATCCTTTCTCAGGACAACAAACTCCCTTGACCTTACCCGTCCCTGCGCATCGGTAATAGTCATGGATACCTTTGCCTTTCCGTCACCGGCCGCGTAATAGGCGACCTTATTCGCCCTTTCGACTACCTCCTCCACCGTCAGTACTTCCCCGGCAGTCAGACCGGCGGCCTGCATTAACATCACTATCAGCATACACGATATCAGGAATACTCTTTTCATATCTCAACTCTCCACTATATTATATTCATAAATTTTGCATCTATTTTGTGCGAAACAACCGTCCTTCCAGAGCGGTGATCAGGGACGGCAGAATAAACATGGTCGCAATGCCTGATATGGCCATAATACTTGCTAGAAAAACACCGACTGTATTGTAAGGAACAAGCGGCGCCGCAAGAAGCGGGGTAAAACCGACGGCAATCACAATCACATTTCTTGATATGGCCCTGGCCGGTTCCTCAAACATCTCAGCGATCGCCTTCTCCCATGAACCAGTTCTTCTGTAGACCATACGCACCCTTTCAATGAAGTGAATGGCAAAATCAATTGCCAGTCCAAGGGTCAGCGATGACAGCACCGCAACGGGCATGTCATAATCCTTCCCGACAATTCCAATTATCCCATAAATGAGGGCAATCGTCACGGTAAGGGGCACCATCGCCAGAATTCCCCAGAGGGGTGAACGGAACAGAACGGTCATCATGATAAAAACAACCACAAAGCTGCTCAGGAATGACTTGAGCATGCCCCAAACCATCTTGTCCTGCCAGACTATATTCAGGTATGTCAGCCCCCCCCATTGCGCCTTGAGGGCCGCAGGCGCCGGATTCATCTGCATGAAGTCATTGACGGTCCTGACAACCTGTTCCATGTCCTTGTTGTCACCGCTTTTTAACTGCACCCAGATATTCGCCTTCCTGTGATCCGGTGTGATAAGGTGCCACAGGTCATCCGGTTTGTGGCTGTTCTGAAATGAAATGAGTGACTGGGCAACGGCAGGCACCGTATCAGGGACCCTGTACTGCCCGGCATCCCCCTCAAAAAGCTCCTGGTGCACTTTTTTGACCAGGTCGGCGACAGAGTTACTTTTACCGACCACATCAGATTGAATGAGATGGTCCTGCAGGGCTGCGATGTATCGAAGCACATCAGGCCTCTTGAAGAGCTGGTCCCTGTTTTTCACCGCTTCCACCTGATCCAGTGTATCTGCCCAGAAATCATAGGATTCATCATCTGCAGAATCCAGCCTCTCACTCAATCGATGAATAACTGTCTCTATAAAATCTTCTGTTCCTGCAGCACCGTCGGCCGCCTCTTCAATCATTTTCGAAACCTGATGAAAGAGGACAGCATTTTCCTTTTCACCATCTTCTGAAGCAATCTCCCTGATGACGGCAGATTTTATATCAGACAGGGATTCCGTTCCTGCATCTCCCTCAAGAACAAGATAGGCCTCGTAGGTACCGCCGAAATGTTTATTCAGCACCCTGTCCGCTACACGGATAGCATGGGTCTCTTTAAACCACTTCACCGGGTTGTCATTGATTTCGATCCTGCTCATACCGTATACCGCGAAAACAAGTGCCAGAGATGCCAGAGCAATGATCAGTTTGTGCCTTGAGTAGGTAACGCTGCCAAGCCATCTGAGGCGTCTCGTCAGAAATGTCTCTTTTCCTCCGCTGATTTCCCCCAGACCCTCCAGCCTTTTTTCGCTGATCATCATAATGTACGCGGGAACAAAGAGGATAGTCAAAAGCCAGGCAAGCATGATACCAACAGCTACGAAAAGACCAAACACCCGGACCGGCGGAATGGGCGTCAGTGCCAGTGATGCAAACCCTGCCGCAGAAGTGAGAGAGGTATACAGCATGGGTACGAACAATTCATCCATAACCCCTTCAATGGTCTTTCTGCGGTCCTTTGTCTTACGGTAGGTGTCAAAAAACTCGCTGAGGATATGAACGCTGTCCACCACAGCAATGGGCATCAGGAATATGGGTATCATGGAACTCATGATATGGAGTGTGTTGCCCGTTCCAATCAACAGTCCCATAGTGCAGATAACCGAAACCATGGCCACAATTAGCGGGGCTATGATCAGGCCGATCTTCCTGAAGAAAATAAACATAAGGATAAATATGGCCATCATTGCGAGCGGGGCCGAGACGGCCATCTGAATAAACATCTCAACGCCAAATGTGTCCTCTGCAACGGGGAGCCCGGTAATGTGATACTGATCGTCGGAACCCCCATTGAAGGATTCAATTTTTTCGAGCAGTTTCTCGCGGACATGCCAGGCAAAGTCTTTTGATGAAATCGGTATGTAAATGCCCAGGGCCTTCCCGTCTTCAGATACCAGTGTACCCCTGAGGAGAGGATTGTTCATGGCGCTGTCCCGCACCTTCAACGCCCCATCCCTCGTCCCGGGAGGCTCCTTCATCAGCCATTCAAAACGTACCTGTCCCAATCCGGCCTGCTCTATGGTATCTACATTCCCGGGCGCCATCAGATCACGTGTGACCACATGCCATTCGGGATTGTCCGGGTGGTGAAGTCCTTTCGCAAATTCAGTAAGTTCATGAACATGGCTCAGCGTCTCAATATTGAACACACCATCGGGATGGGTTTCATTCACAATCCCCAGGACTACCACATCATGGAGGCTAAACTCTTTTTTGGTTAAATTATGAAATACTCTGACCGGTTCATTTTCAGCCAGCATGTTTTCCGGGTCCGTATCAACCTGCACCATGCTGATCAGGGCACCGAGGGCAACAGTGAGCGCTACCATTACAATCGTGACAGTTCGTGGGCTGTTGATGGAAAACATGACCATTTTGCTTCCTGACTTCATTGACTGCGCTTCCTTTCTTTTCTGTTCATGTAAATAGTAACATGAAATATTTCCCTCGGGACCATTCGGAATATTATGACAAATCTTCTTTAAAAACCATCTCACAAGCAGGGCGTCTTATTCTATTATGGCAACTGCGACAGACCGTTCTTCATTTTCCAGAGGAAATATTTCTCGAACGCATGCTTTCCCCACTTATAAACGATGCCTTTTTTCCACACGGCTTCCTGCCTCGGCGGCAGCAGAGGTTTTGCCTTTGCAAATACTGCCGAATCTCCCATATCAACGAGGCACATAACACCAAGGGGCTCAGGCTCCGACACGGGCTTGCCCGTAATATCTGAAACAATTGTCTTTGCGGCATCCTTTGCCATTTCAACGGTCATGTACCCCGTCTTGGGAACACCGGTCGGTATTGGCGTCTGCTCCGGAGGAGCTATTGCCATGGCTACGCCGACACAAAGGATATTTTTGTAATCCTTATGACGGTAATGACTGTCAACAGGAATAAATCCCTTTGGATTACCAAGATGAAAAACAGCCTTTACACCCGCCATTGGTGGTGCAAACATGGATAGTTTATGAGTCAGTGTCGTTCCGTCCTTCAGTTTCATCTGACCGGGAGTAAATTCCTCCACAGCCTGATTGGCAATAACCTTGATGTCCCTGTTCGCAAATTCATCGTCAAGAACCCGCCGTGAATTTTTAAGCCCACCAATACCAAAATGGCCGATATATGGTTCTGAAGTGACAAAGGTAATGGGGACCTTGTGACGCATCTTCCGCCTTCTGAGTTCCGTGTCTATTTCGAATGCATATTCATAGGGCGGACCGAAACAGCTTACTCCCTGAACTGAACCAACGGTAATCGGTCCCGGATCTTCAAGAAACCTGTGCCACGCCTCTCTGGTTTTCAAAGCCATGTCCAGCTCAAAAATGCATTCAGTATGCCCTTTCGGACCCAGTCCGGGGACAGCAGAAAAAACCAGGTCAGGACCCGTTGCTATTACAAGGTAATCATAGGGAATTTCCTGTGTCTTCGTAAGAACCTTTGACGCAGCGGCATCGACCCCCTCAGCCGCTTCATGAATAAAGGTTATTCCCTTCCGTTCCAGAATATCTTTGAGTCTCAGGGTAATATCTTCAGGCTTCTTCCATCCCATCGAGACCCAGGGAAGGGAAGGAACAAATACGAAAGTATCCATGCCGGACAGTAATGTTACCTCGGCATTATTGCCGAGCATCCTTTTTAATTCAAATGCGGATGTTAAGCCGCCAAAGGAGCCTCCCAATACCACAATTCTCGCCATACCCTTCTCCTTTTTAAAACAGACCGACAACTTTGTCTGAACTGGTCATTAATTCGACTAACTGACTGTAGTCTATCTGCTGAGCTGAAACTTCACTGTCACCCAGACCGCGAAGTTTCATATCGTCAATAAGCACATAAGAATCATGATTTTCCCCGTTCCTTGCAGCATAGACTGCGTTCTGCAGCAAACAGATATCTGCTTCCATTTCTTTGGCTGTCCGGTATGCCGTTTTAAACTCTTTTGTATCCGGTGAACTTGCTATAAGGAATAGCATAATGACCTCCTCCTTAATAAATCATGACCGACTGCGCTTCCTTCAACGCCTTCCCGAGGATTGATCCGTCATCAATTTTTACTCCCTCGATAAGATCCTCTTCATTGAGACCGCACTCCATGAGCGAATTCTGACAGACGTAAATCTCCATTTCATCGGCAAGAAGCTCAAGGCTTTCGCCGATTCCCGTGAAACCGGTCTTTCCGGAATCCTGGTCTTTTTTCGCACTGAACACACCGGCGTCGAGCAGATATAATATTGACGTATAATCGAATCCTGATGCACCTCCGGCATGTCGTACAGCCTCGGCAGCATCGATAGTGCCATAAGGCGGTTTTCGAAGAATAACAAGAAGTTTATCCATATATGCTCCTATGTGCCAAAGTTAATAAAGATGTCAGATTTTTTCATCAATTCGAAGAGGCCCTTTAATGCGCCCTTCTTCGGACCTTCAATATAATTTTCTGCCGCGATACAGCGGAAGTTTACACAGCCGCCTCAGAGATCTACTTTCAGACCCTTATCCATCAGGGACGTAAATTCCTGTTCAGCATGGGGCAGCCCGCTTCCCTTCTGGCCCTTCAGAAAATTGTACACCCCGTCTCCAGAAGCAACCACATGTGTTTCCATCCCTTTATCAAGTGCCGCTTCGGCGATCTTCATTGCTGTGTATGTATTTTCATAGCTGTAGGGTGCCGTGTTGAGAAATAAGGTGATTTTTTTTGCCATCACTTTTTCCTTTCTCCGGTATAGGTGCCCTTCTTCGTTACAGGACAGCACTCGGGGCCGGGAAGTTCACAGGGATACTCTTTTTTAAGGACATCCAGGAGATCGAGAATAAGCGGGCTCTTCAAAAAATAGCAACGGAGTCTCCCGTCAATAAAATAATCTATAATCCCGACCTGCCGTAACGCTGTAAGGTGCTGGGAAATATTCGGCTGACTTATATGGAGGAAATCCTGCAGGTCACTGACGCATTTGACTCCCTGAGCCAGCTCGTCAAGAATGGCTATTCGTACGGGGTGGACAACAGTTTTCAGAATTTCTATTCTCGACATTAAATCATTCATATATTCTAATATTAGAATATATGAATTTTAATGTCAATTATCACTATCTTTTATCTTTTTTATTTATACGTATAGACGGGGGAGTTGTAAGATAAAATATTTTTATTGGTGCTCTGTAGGGGCAATTCCCGAAGCGGATCTCCGCGAAGGGTCGCTCCGACATGAATTGCCCCTACTTTGTCGAAATGTAATCTTCAGTTGTACAGATGTCCCATGACAATCCTCATGAATTTTATATCCTCAGTTATTTTTATGATCCCTGAGGAAAGGGTTTCCCGTCAACATGAGGTAAGGCTTCACTTTCACTTTGAGGAAGGCTTTCTGCTTTTCCGAAGCGCATGCCCGGTTCCGCTTCTGCACCAAGTGCATCGAGCACCCGGTTTACAAAATTAAAATAACTTATGAGGTGTACTGCATCAAGGATGTCCTCATCAGAGAACCCTCCTGAACGAAGAGTCTCAATATCACCTCTGTTCATATTCTTTATATCCAGGGTTAATTTAACTGCAAAATCGAGAAGAGATCTTGTTGCATCATCAAACTGTACCAGAGTATAGTCTTCCTGAATCTTCAGGACTGTTTCCTTATCATGAATCTCATCAAGGAGATCCGGCTCGTGGCTCTCCATTCAGTAGTAGCAGCCGTTTATTTTCGAAACCACCGTGGCAATCAGGACACGCTGCAGCCTGCTCAGCCCTCCCGGCTTCGTCATCAGGTGGCTGTACAACTGCCGGCTGATTGACATCGTTTCAGGACTGAGGCTCTGCACTTTGACCAGATTGATGACATGACCGAACTTTGCACTCGTCTGGTCATAAATTTCAGAGAGCACTCCTTCTGCCTCATCATCAGGCACTGTTTTTATCCAGCTCATATTACCCTCCCCTTCAATCGTTAATACTATTCATATCGACAGAAGGAAAGATTGTCTTGAATCGTGAAACCAACAGATCATATTGAGGTTGAACCTCGATATCTATTTCTTCAGATCAGGGAGGTACATGAGTTCCGGGTCCATTTTGTAGGTCCATGGAAGGTTTTCGAGACGCCAGCCCCCTACCATGCGCTTCCCGGAAAAAGGGCTGCCCTCTTCGTGGATCTTGTCCCCCTCAAAGCCCCCGAGGATATTGAACACCTTCTCTTTTTCGAAACCGCACCTGATTGCTTCCGATGCGGCAATTGTAGAGCGCTCGGCGCTTCGGCAGATCATGAAGAGAGAATCTTTTTGAGGATTAAACCGTGCTTTCAGGTCCCGGCAGAAATTATTGTTGGAAACTTTCCTGTACCCTTTCTCGCCGACTTCCGTCGAAAAGAACAGCAAAGGGATTTTATAGGCCCCCTCCGCGTGTCCTATGTCCTGATATTCAAATCGTGTTCTCACATCAACAACATGCGAATTCTTCCTGTCCTGCATGATCAATCTGTAGGCTTCCCCTGGTTTCACGTCGATTCCTTCATGCTGCCTCTTAAGGGGATATGCTCCCTTGTGAGATGCCATGGCAGAAACACCGAACAGAAAAACAAAAGACATTATGTACAGCAATAACCTTCTTTTCATTACCATAGGCCCCTTCTCCTTTATAGTTAGGAACCCCTGTCATTGGAGCATCCTTTTTCTCTCTTCTTAAAAATTATATATGAGTTGCTCTGAAATGAAAATATGGCATGAACATGCACCGTCAGGTTTCACTGGTATGGCAACAGACGTATTGACTTCATGAACAAATGAAGTAGAATTTATTATGTATGCTTCTTTGACGGGTTTCGCACAGGTTTTCATACAAACAAAGGGAGGGCAGGATGATTTATGCAAAGGATTATGAAGATCTACTGAACAGGATCGGGGCAGGTTATTTCATTCATGATATCAACTTCGTTGATGATATTACATCCTGGGCAAGAAAAAACAACCGGGAACTGGGCGAACCTCACCATCCCATGAAGCTGATACCGTCAGACGAAGATTTCCTCAGTATGGTGATACAGTCAGACATCCATGAAGA
>CALZGI010000111.1 GCA_945786855.1 Thermodesulfovibrionia bacterium
AGTTGACAACCCCATCCAGCTTGATACAATATATACGGTTATTCCGGTGTTTAAAATACCATTGAGGGTTACAAAAAAATCCCTTTATATCATCCTGTTACAAAGAAAGTGAGGAACTATGTCGTTTAAAGGTATAACATTTGCGATATTTCTTATTATTGCTCTGGCAATGGCCGGGCTCTTCTTTGGACTTCCCTCTCTTGCTTCCCAACCGCAGAATACGTTGATTATGATATGTGCCGGAGCCGGGCTCCTTCTCTTCGCTCTACTATCATCAGTTGTATACGGTGTGGGAAAAAATGCAGCGGGCCAGCCTGTCAAAACAAAGGAAAAGGAAGCCGCCCCTCCTCCGGAAACCGTCCTCTTTGATGAAAAGATTGTACAGGTCTTGTCGCTCCTTCAGAAAAAAGGCCGCCTGATCGATTTCCTGCAGGAGGACATCGCAGGCTACCAAGACAGCCAGATTGGAGCAGCGGTAAGAAATATACACAAGGGCTGTCGGGAGGCTGTTGCAGAATACGTCACCATTGATCCTGTAATGAAAGAGACCGAAGGGAGCGATATAACCATTGAGGAAGGGTTTGATCCTTCAGTGATAAGGCTTACAGGAAATGTTGTCGGTGCTCCTCCTTTCAAAGGGGTATTAAGACACTGCGGCTGGCGTGTCTCAAAGACTGAAGTCCCTGCTCTGCCCAAAAATCAGGACTTAAGCATCATTGAGCCCGCTGAAGTGGAGATGGAATAAAAAATGAGGCAAGCGGCTAGAGGCTATAGGCAATGGGCAAGAACCTCTCTCTTCTCGCCCCTGGCCCCTCGCCAATATCCCTGAGCATGTTCATCATCTGTCATAAATCATCGAAAGGTTAAAACTGTAAATGAATAAAAGCCGTTACATAATTGGCATAGATTTAGGAACAACAAACAGCGTTGTGTCCTATATTGATACTGAAGAAGATACTTCAGGAGTTCCGGAAACTCACCTGTTAAACATTCCCCAGGTTACTGATGCCGGTACCGTAGAATCACCAGATCATCTGCCGTCCTTTTTGTATCTGCCCGGGGAATCGGAACTGCCCGAAAAGAGCCTTGCCCTTCCCTGGACAGAAGATATTCCGTTCGCAGTCGGCACCTTTGCACGGAAGAGAGGGACTGAAGTGCCGCTGCGCCTGATTTCGTCGGCCAAGTCATGGCTCTGTTCTCCCACTATAGACAAGACATCCCCTGTTCTCCCCTGGAATGCACCCGATGAGGTCTCCAGGATGTCCCCCCTTGATGTATCCTCCCGCTACCTGAAGCACATACGGATGGCATGGAACCATACCGTGGCAGGCGGAAGGTCCGAGTATTTCCTGGGGAACCAGGATGTGTTTGTCACTGTTCCGGCCTCCTTTGATGCCGTTGCCAGGGATTTAACAGTCAAAGCTGCCGGGAAGGCAGGGCTTCATACTATTACCCTTCTGGAAGAACCCCAGGCAGCTTTCTATTCGTGGATCAATAAAAAGGAAGAGATATGGAGAAACCAGATCAAGGCCGGTGATGTCATTCTCGTCTGTGACATCGGAGGCGGGACCACAGATTTCAGTATTATCGAAGTAGGAGACGAAGCAGGGGAACTTGTACTGAACAGGGTTGCCGTCGGAGAACATATTTTGCTCGGTGGTGACAATATGGACCTCACTCTGGCCTATTCCGTCCGCAAACATTTCTCCGACAGAAAGATCAATCTTGATACAAAACAGATGCTGGGCCTTATTTACAGCTGCAGGGAAGCAAAGGAAACCATGTTCAACAATCCTGATGAGGCAGCCCGGCCGATTGTTATCCTCGGCAGAGGCAGAAGTGTTGTGGGAGGCACTCTCGAAACAGAACTGAAAAGAGGAGAAATAGAAGAAACTATCATCAATGGATTCTTCCCTGAATGCAGTGTCTACGATCTGCCGGTGGAGAGAAAGGCGGCGGGATTCAAAGAACTGGGGCTCCAGTACGCAACAGACACGGCTGTTACGAAATATCTCGCAAAGTTTTTGCGGCAGAACATGCGGGAGTCACAGGCTGATTCAGACAGGCACCCTTTTATTCATCCATCGAAAATACTCTTTAACGGCGGGGTTACAAAGGCGTCGGCCATTAGCGAACGTCTGGTGAGTGTGTTAAACAGCTGGCTCTCTTCAGATAGCAGCGACAATGTGGATATCATTGAAGGCAGCGATCCGGATACTGCTGTTGCCACCGGAGCAGCCTATTACGGCTTTGCAAAGAGAGGAAAAGGCATCCGGATACGGTCAGGTGCGGGAAGGTCCTATTATATAGGCGTTGAAACATCCATGCCTGCCGTGCCCGGTATGGCAGCACCGTTCAAGGCAATCTGTGTCGTCCCTTTTGGAATGGAAGAAGGGACGGACTATAAAATCCCCTCGCAGGAATTTGGACTCGTTGTAGGAGAACATGCTGTATTCAGATTTCTTTCTTCCCTTGTGCGAAAAGAGGATGCCACCGGCTCTGTAGTGGAAGCCTGGGATGAGGGCGAGATCGAGGAACTCACTTCCCTTGAGACAACACTCCATGCGGAAGGGATGGAAGCAGGTACGCTGGTCCCGGTAAAGCTTCACAGCTATCTCAACGAAATAGGCGTTCTTGAATTATGGTGTGAAGCCTCCGATGGTTCCGGCAGGTGGAAGCTCGAATTTAATGTAAGAGAGGAATAGAACGACTGCCATGAAAAACAGTCGATACATTATAGGAATAGATCTCGGCACAACCAACTCAACGCTCTCCTATATAGACAGGGAAGGCAGCGACAGCAACAACATTCATCTCTTTCCTGTTCCCCAACTCGCAGATGAGGGAGTAGTAAAAGACATGCATGCCCTGCCCTCTTTTCTTTACCTCCCTGGAGAGCATGAAATATCCCCTGAGGCCTCTGCTCTTCCCTGGGACAAAAAAATTCCCTACATAGTCGGAAAGTTTGCACAATTGCAGGGAAGCAGAGTTCCTGCACACCTTGTATCGTCTGCAAAGTCATGGCTCTGCCACAACCGCGTTGACCGGGAAGGACCGATCCTGCCGTGGGGCAGGGAAAATGTTGAAGCAAAGATATCCCCGGTAGAAGCATCGGCACGTTACCTCAGCCATATGAAAGAGGCATGGAATTTCCTGATGGCAAGAGGAGACAGGAACAACGCGCTCGAAAAGCAGCAGATTATTATAACCATTCCCGCTTCATTTGACGAATCAGCCCGTGAGCTTACTGCCGGGGCAATAAAAAAGGCGGGCATTAAAGATTTCACCATGATCGAGGAACCGCAGGCCGCGTTTTACGCATGGATATCATCTCACAGGGACAACTGGCGGGAACTGACCGGTGAAAGCGGACTCATCCTCGTCTTTGATGTGGGCGGAGGAACAACGGACTTCACTCTTATCTCCATAAGGGCCGGGGAAAAGGGGCCGTCTTTCCAAAGGGTGGCCGTGGGAGACCATATCATGCTTGGCGGCGACAATATGGACCTCACCCTGGCTCGGAGCATTGAACATGCCATGACCGGTTCATCGGGCAAATTCGACTTTCACCAGTGGCTTTCGACAGCTCACCAGTGCCGCATGGCAAAAGAAACGATTCTTGGCAATACTCAAAATAAAAGTGCCCCCATATCGGTCCTTGGAAAAGGGAAGAGTGTAATCGGCGGATCGCTGAAGGCAGAATTAACAGCTGAAGAAGTAAAAAATATTATCGTTGACGGTTTTTTCAAAGAAGTTGAGGCCAGTGAAGAAATCGATAAGAAAAGGTCTGCCGGTCTTCAGGAACTCGGTTTGCCCTTTGAATCAGACACGAAAATCATGAAACACCTGTCATCCTTTCTCAGGAGACATGCAGCAAATAAAGATTTAGCCCAGGTAACGGACGGTAAAAGCGGGGTGAATATTGTCCGGCCGGACATACTCCTTTTCAACGGAGGTGTATTTAAATCGGCTCTCTTAAGAGATCATGCGGCTTCCATCATAAAGCGATGGTTTTCCGATGGAGAGTGGTCACTGAACATTCTTGAGAACGATGAATTTGACCAGGCAGTCTCAATGGGTGCGGCATACTACGGACTCGTGTTAAGAGGAACGGGAGAAAGAATATCGGGCGGAACAGGGAAGGCATATTATATTGCGGTGGAAACAGACGGAAAGGGCCAGAATAAAGAACTTGCCCATCCTGTGACGCTTGTATGCATTGTTCCAAAAGGGATTGAGGAGGGCGAGGAAATACACCTTTCGAAAACGCAATTTCAGGTCATGACGAACAGCCCTGTCAGTTTCACCCTTTACGCTTCAAGCTACAGAGCTGGAGATAAAAAGGGTGATATTATTATTGCTGAAAAAGACGAATTCATTGAGCTTCCCCCGATAAGAACAGTTCTCCATTACGGCAAAAAAACGGGTTCCGTTAAAATACCCGTTTCGCTGGGACTCCGGCTCAACGAGTACGGAACCATGGATGTATGGTGTGAGTCAAGAAAGACAAACCACCGATGGGAACTCGCCTTTCAGATCCGGGCAGAAGACGCCGCGGAAAGTGTTCCGATACAAAAAAAGGGGATGGAGCATACCCTTGATGAATCTGCAATATCAGAGGCAGTGGAACTCATGGATACAGCTTTTCACAGTTCACCCCGTATTCCTTCTGAAGTCACGCCCGAAAACCTGATCAAAAAGATGGAAAAGCAGCTTGACCTCGACAGAAAATCATGGCCTCTCTTTGCTATACGGAAGATGTGGGACGGACTTATGACGCTCAAAGACAGGAGAAGCATGAATGCCATGCACGAGGCCAGATGGCTGAACCTCTGCGGTTTTCTACTGAGGCCCGGTTTCGGTCACGAACTTGATGAAGTCCGGATAAAGAACCTCTGGAAAATATTTCTGGAAGACCTTCGCTTTGCCAACAACGGGCAGTGCAGATCTGAATGGTGGATACTCTGGAGGCGTGTCGCCGCAGGATTCGACAGTACAAAGCAGGATATCATCTTCAAGAAAATCGCACAATGGCTGCTGCCGTCAAAGAAAAAGACAAAGAAATTATCGGGGGCTGAAGTTTCAGAAATGTGGATGCTTGCGGCAAGCCTGGAAAACCTTTCGCCTTCGATCAAATCGGAACTTGGAGAAAAGCTGATGCAAAGCCTGAAGAATTCAAAGGGGAAATCTCAGGAACAGTTTTACTGGGCACTGTCCAGAATAGGGGCACGCAGTCCCTTTCACGGTTCATTGGAGAACATCGTCACAAGAGAAACAGCAGAACGATGGTTAGATGCCTTGCTCAAGGGAAAATGGTCAAACCCGAAATATGCCGGGTATACTGTTACCCAGCTGGCAAGGAAAACAGATGACAGAGTCAGGGATATAGATGAAGACCTGAGGTCCCGGATCATGGAAAAACTCTCTCAATATGACTGGTCGGAACATTTTATCCATCAGTTAACAGAGGTCGTTGCCCTGAAAATGGAAGACGAGAAGAAGATCTTCGGGGAGTCGCTCCCGGCGGGTTTGTATATTGAGAGTTAGTTATTCTCACTTCCCGGTAGGCCGTTATCGGTACGAAGGGACATGATTCAAACATCCGTCATTTTTTCGTCAATCCACCGTCACGTTCTTGAGCATGAATGCAAAAAGCGGGAAGAGGAATTCATAAATATCAATCACTTTCCAGGTGGCATTTATATTGCTTTTATGAATTCCATAACCATGCAGCACAAGATTTCGCTACAAGGGGCGATCCCCCCATCGCCCCTCCTTTTTTTCCCGCCAATCACTGAATACTGTGTCAGCAATGTTCTCTGGCACAGGGATGTGGCAGAGATAGTGTGCAAATACACAAATGATGCATTTCAAAAACATTATAATTCAACATGTTGCACTCGGCATGTTATTTGCTTTAATGCGCATATAGATTAAATAATTCTCTGGAGGGAGAGAGAAAAAATGGACACAGAATACATCATTGTTTTCGGAATCGTCATACTATTGATGGTTTCCCGCTTTTTGATGGACTTCAGCGAAGAAGATGATTGACCGGGAATACGCCTTCTGCAGATTGCTGCTCCTGCCGGAATAAGAATAATGTATCAGCGTTGAATACCGTAGGCTTTCCGAAAAAGTAGACAAATCAAAAATAGAGCATTCTGGAGTTCAATCGGTTATCGTCAAACTCATATCCGGTTAAAACCGAAACGTTCTATCTAAGAGTCTTCAGAATTGGAGAAGGTCGAATAGGAACCATAACATCTTGTTATACGCAGCACGCGAAAATTAGATCATTTCAGATTTCCGTAGAAAGTGCCCATAATAAAAGATTGAAGAAAAGTATTATCCGTAATTTTCTCGGATACAAGCCCTGTTGCGTCCCTTTCTCTTGGCCTCGTAGAGCATTTCCTCTACTTCCTGCACCAGGGCATCAGGTGATAACAGGTTATTCGGTATGACCGTTGCGGCTCCTGCACTCACAGTTACGCTATTCGACACATCCGAGAAAGGATGAGAAATACCGGCCTTATTAATTGCCAATCGGAATTTCTCCGTCATGAATAAAAGAGATTCATAAGGGGTATTAGGGAGAATAACCGCAAATACTTCACCTCCGTATCGAGCCACCAGATCTCCACCCCGTCGTGGAACCTCTTGTAATTTCTTTGCAACCAGACGCAGACATTCATCCCCTGCAATATGGCCATAGTTGTCGTTGTAAGTTTTAAAATTATCAATATCAATAAGAATAACTGACACAGGTGTCCTTGTTCGAGTGTTTCGGCGCAATTCCTGGTCCAAGAAATGGTCAAACCATCGGCGGCTGAAAAGTCCGGTTAAGGGGTCTAACGTGGACAACTCATCTATAGAATCTCTTTGTTTTTTCAGTTCCATGTGAATCCCGACCCGAATTTTGACAATGCTTGGATTGATTGGCTTAGTTATATAGTCAACAGCACCCGCTTCTAATCCCTCTGTTTCATCTTCAGGAGATGCGTTCGCAGTTATAAAAATTATAGGCGTATTTTTGGTTTCCTGATCTGTCTTCAGTATCCGGCATAGTTCATAGCCGTCAACTCCCGGCATCGAAACATCAAGCAGAATGAGATCAGGCTGTTCCGCCCGGGCCAGACTCAGGCCATCAATGGCATCATGTGTACACAGGACGGTATGGTTCTCTTCAAGAATCATCTTTAACATGTCGGTGATTATCAAATCATCATCAATAACAAGTATTTTCCCCATGGTGCCCACCGTTCTCACATTCATTTATTCACCAATTCCTATTATGAATTCATGGATTATTATCCTAATCCAGCTATCAAATTATTCACTCCACTGATAAACAGAGCGACAGTGGAGCAATAAATATCTAACTATTAAAACGTATATCTTCTTTCGGATTAAGGGACACTATTCTTAAATCGATTCTGCCTTTTAACAATCGGGCCAAGGCATTATAAAACCTAAGTTTTTGGAATAACAGAAATTATCTGGTCAGCGTATACAAAATAAAAATGCTTAATAATTACGAGCAGCCATGAGATTCTGAACAGAATTGAAATTCTTGCTGCATCCCAAAACCATCAGAATCCGACCTGCCAGATAAAACGTGATACAGAACGATTATCAACAAAAGGCTGACCGATATAAAAATTGATCAAATGGCGGAGCATGCAGCAAACAGTGTCCTGCTACAGTCTGAACTCCGCCATAATCGGCGTATGATCCGACGGTCTTTCTTTGAGCCGTGGTTCAATGTCAATACGGGCGTTGACTGATTTTTTTGCAAGAGGTGCGGTAGCCCAGACATGGTCAATGCGCCAGCCAATATTTCGATTTACACCATTTGGAATGCGATAGTCCCAGAAGGTGTACTGCTCCGGCGCGGGCTGATACATCCGGAATACATCAACAAATCCCCACTCTTTCAGCCGCTGGAGGGCAGCATGTTCGTCAGGGTGATAGCCAACATGGCCCAGTAACTTCTCCGGATCATGAACGTCGATCGGATCGGGTGCGACATTGAAATCACCAAGCCATAGTAAGGGGCTGTCAGGACTGAAGTTTTGATCAAAGTAATCATACAGTCTTTGAAACCAGTCAAGCTTTTCCCTGAACTTGTCAGACGACGGGTCATTGCCCTGGGGAATGTACGTATTGACAATCAGGATGTTATCTATGGTCCCCGACATCAGCCTTGTGCCATACATCTCATCTGCACCAAAACCAAAGCTGACGCCTTCCAGCGGTTTTTTGCTGATAACAGCCACTCCGTTATATTTCTTCTCACCGCGGAATACAACGTTATAGTTGATATCAAGAAAGGGCTGAAGAGGGAAGTCATCATCCACAACCTTTGTCTCCTGCACGCAGAGGACATCAGGAGACTCTTTATTCAGCCAGTCGAGGATGATGTCCATCCTCGCCCTGATTGAATTGACGTTAAAGGTGGCAACTTTCATTGTGCTGCCCATGATTCAACCATCTCTATGTTGTTGTCATCTGATGAGAATCGTTTCATTATTTTCACCAGAAACCGGATTCATATTCCTGACCTTTCCACATTCACTTTTTATTATACCCGTTATTCAAGCTCAGATTTTCTCACATATTCCATTGCAAACCCCTTTAAATATTGATATCCTCTAACTACAGGTCATCAAAGGATAATTAATGAGCATATACGATAATATTGAAGAGAGGATAAGAGATATCGGTGAGAGAATCTACTCTGCGTCCAAATCGGAAATCCCCTCTGCTTTTGACAAGTCGCGCTGGATAGGCAAGGCCCTCGACTGGGCCATGCAGGATGAAGACTTCAAGGTCCGTCTCTTCAGATTCATTGATGTCCTTCCGTCACTCAGGAACGATGAACTTGTCGTCAACGTACTGAAAGAGTACTTCTCCAATGATGAGGAGGCCCACGGCATCATGAAGTGGGGGATTAAGGGATTGCCCGCAAAGGGCTTCATCCCCTCTCTGGCAGGGAAGGCAATCCGGGAGAATGTTGAGGCCTTTGCACGGCAGTTTATCGCGGGGAGAGACCCGGAAGATGCCCTCCCGTCCCTTGAAGACCTGAGACAAAAGGGCTTCGCTTTCGGTATCGATATACTGGGAGAAGTAGTACTCAGTGAAAAGGAAGTGGGGAAATATGTAACGCGATATTCAGATTTTCTCTCAACTCTTCACCCTGTCACCTCTGATTGGCCAGGGAATGATATGATTGATAGCGACGACCAGGGGCCGCTCCCTGTATTGAATATTTCTCTCAAGATATCTTCTCTCTATTCACAGCTGGATCCCGTTGACTGGCACAACTCTATCGAGAAGGCAAAGGAAAATGTCCGGCCCATATTTCAGAAAGCAAAGGAACTCGGGGCCTCCATCACAGTGGACATGGAACATTATTATATCAAGGACATCACCGTCGCACTATTTAAAAGTATCCTGGAGGAGGAAGAGTTCAGAGACCTTCCCTCAGCAGGAATCGCACTGCAGGCGTACCTCCGTGATTGCCATCAGGACCTGACCGGTCTCATAGAGTGGGCAAAAGACAGGGGAAGGAGAATAACTGTACGCCTTGTGAAAGGAGCGTACTGGGATTATGAAATTGCGGTAAACCGGCAGAGGGGATGGCCTGTTCCCGTATTTCTCAGCAAGGGGGATACAGATCATACTTTTGAAGAACTCACAAAGTTCCTCCTTGAAAACAGCGCCCACGTGAGCCCTGCCATTGCAACCCACAATACGAGAAGCATCAGCCATACAGTTGCTGCCGCTGAATTGCTGGGTCTTCCAAAAGAGGCCTATGAATTTCAGATGCTCTATGGAATGGCCGAACCTCTCAGAAAGGCCGTTCACTCCATGGGGCACAGAGTAAGAATTTATACTCCTGTAGGTGAGCTGGTCCCGGGGATGTCATACCTTGTGAGAAGGCTCCTCGAAAATACATCGAACGAATCTTTTTTGAGAAAATCATTTGCAGAAGGGGTATCTTTTGATGATCTGATCAGGGCACCTGAAAAGTCCGGCAACAGCGGAGAAAAAGAAAAGAGCAGAGGCTTTTTAAACGAGCCGCCGACGGACTTTTCGAAGGATACAAACAGGGAAAAAATGAACATTGCCCTCGAAATATCGAAAAAGAATTTCGGCAAAAAATATCCGCTTTATATCGGCGGTAAAGAAATATGGAAAGATGAAGAAACATCATCACATAACCCTGCAAACCCCGAAGAGATCGTCGGAACAGTATCCATTGCAACCCGGGATGATGCGGACAGAGCTGTTGAGGCAGCCCGGACGGCATTTCATACATGGAAAGGAACAGCGCCTGCGGAACGGGCGGATTATCTTTTTAATGCGGCAGATGCAATCAGGAAGCGGAGGTTCGAACTTGCAGCACTGGAGGTGTACGAAGTTGGCAAGTCGTGGAAAGAAGCCGATGGAGACGTCGAGGAAGCCATTGACTACCTCGAGTTCTACGGCCGAGAGATGATCCGCATCGGGAATCCTTCACGTCTCGGCAATTTCCCGGGAGAGGTGAATGAATATTCATATGAACCAAGGGGCGTCGGTGCCGTTATTGCGCCCTGGAACTTCCCCCTTGCCATTGCAGCGGGAATGGTATCAGGAGGCATTGTCACAGGGAACTGCATCATCTTCAAGCCATCGGGACTCTCTCCTGTGACGGGGTGGATGCTCATGGACATATTCAGGAATGCGGGACTGCCTGACGGAGTCCTCCAGTTACTGAACGGGCCCGGCTCAGAAGTCGGCGAACACCTCTTGGCCCATCGTGACATAGATGTCATCACTTTTACAGGATCCAGGGACGTAGGGCTGAGGATTATTGAAACGGCAGGCAGGACCCTGCCCGGCCAGCGAAACGTAAAGAAAGTTGTAGCGGAAATGGGCGGCAAAAACGCAATCATAATTGACGAGACCGCTGATGTTGATGATGCAGTAAAAGGAGTCCTCGAATCAGCCCTCGGATATCAGGGGCAGAAGTGCTCTGCCTGCTCACGGGCGATCGCTGTTGGTGATATGTATGAAGAATTCACGGAAAGACTCAGGGAGGCCATGGCCAGCATTCATACAGGCCCTCCCGAAAATCCCGCGAACTTCATGGGACCATTGATAGATAAGAAGGCTTTCAAAAAAACTGTCAAATATATTGAGGAGGGAAAAGAGAGCGGAAAGGAACTGTTGTCCGGGGAGATAAATGATAATGGTTATTTTGTCGGCCCGTCCATATTCGCTGATGTCCACCCTGACTCACCCCTCGCACAGGAGGAGATATTCGGCCCTGTACTTTCCATCATGAAAGCAAAAGACATAGATGAGGCACTGGACATTGCAAACAACACTCTCTATGCACTGACGGGAGGAATTTTTTCGAGAAGCCCTTCTAATATAAATACTGTCAGGGAGAACCTCAGGGTCGGCAATCTTTATATTAACAGACAGATTACAGGGGCTATTGTCGGCAGACAGCCCTTTGGCGGCTTCGGCATGTCCGGAGTTGGATCAAAGGCCGGGGGGCCCGATTACCTGCTGCAGTTCATGAACCCGAAAAGTATCACTGAAAATACGATGAGGAAAGGCTTTTCGCCTCATCATGAGTAGGTCAACGACCCCTCGGAACCATCATTCCTCGTCAGAGTCATTTTTCATTTCCGGTTCAAGAGGCGTTCCATTTAAGAGTTTCTGCTTTATCTCCTGCACAGTCTTTTCGAGCGCTACAAAACGCTCCGGAGTAGCCGGGTGCGTGGATGCATGATTCTTTTTGATATTCCCCGGATGGAGTGCGGCCATGCGCCTCCAGAAATGAGGTGCCGTCTCAAAATCCAGATCGGAAAGGGCCATCATATATAAACCGACATAATCAGCCTCTGCTTCAAACTCCTTTGAGTACGCCCGTGCTCCGAGATTGCCGAATGTACCTCCAGTGTTCACTCCCAGCACAGCGGCAACGATGTCCAGTACGGACCCGAGTACCACATTCCGCGTTTTCGCATCCATGTGGTTCATCACATTGTGGGCCAGCTCGTGGGATACAACGAGTGCAAGTTCCGTGTCACTCTCTGTAAAGCGCATCATGCCACGTGTGATAATGACATTCTTCCCGTCTGCATATGCATTCACAATGTCCTGAGTACTCAACACAATCGTATAATCGCAGGTCTTGTCCGGTGTAATTTCAAAGAGCGTCTCAGCACCATCCCTCAGAATCCTGAGGGATATTCCCTCCCCGTTCCGCGTCGATTCTTCCAGCTTCTTCAGATATTCTTGCCCGGCATTCTCACCTGTCGGGATAGCCCAGTCATTGAGGGAAAGGGGGATGTCGCCGTCCACAATCCCGACCAGCTCAGCAGCTGAACCCCTCATGACATGAATGATCTTCAGTACATTTGTAATGCCAGAGACAGCATAGGCCGCCGTGCGCATTTCTTCACTGATCATATACTTATTAGCAACCAGGGTACCGATACTGTAGGCCGTCTTTTCCCCGCAAAGGGGGACAGATTTGACAAATACACTATAGGCTGTGTCAACCAGTCTGAACTTGTCGTGCAGGGCTGCCTCAAAAGCTATTTCCCTCTGTTTCTCTGCTTCAATTTCAGCAGCAACATCAGAGACTTCGACTCTCTTCGTAGTAGGGGTTGCACACCCTGTCAACAGAATGAAAAGGGTCATGAGAAACAGGAAACAACTGACGTTATTCGATTTTATCATATATACTGTCCGCGCCCTGTCTCACCACAGGCTTACACCTTCCCTCCATTATTTCTTCAATCAGATCGCCCTCATTTTGAATGTCCCTCTCGAACTCAGTCACAAACCTGCCTATCATATCCAGCGAGTGGGAATCGCTTCCTCCCAGACCGGTAAGGCCAAGCGTTTCCCATGCCTTCATCCCGAATGCATTCTGATCATCGGTCTGATTTCCGGTCAGGACCTCAAAGCCGTCATATATTTCGAGCTGCTTCCTGAGTGTCTCAAAAGAATCCATTGCAAAATCTCCATACCTGAAGGGATGGGAAGCAACTGCGGCCCCTCCCTGCTGATGAACATACTCCAGCAGTTCTTCCGTCTCGAGGTGATCAAGCCTTTCATCGCACCCGTAGACCAGAACGTGACCAGCCGGAGATGATACCTCCTGCGCGCGCAGGATGAGGATGCCTGTAAGGGTCTCTCGCTTCAACTCTTCAATTTCCCCCTCTGTCCAGACAAAATCATGCTCTGTAAGAATAATGCCGGACAGGTTGAGCTCTTCGGCCCTGCGAACAATGTCGACGGGATCGAGGTTACTGCATCCGGAATATCTTTTTGTGTGGATATGTGTGTCGATGAGCATTATATTGTTACCTGCA
>CALZGI010000112.1 GCA_945786855.1 Thermodesulfovibrionia bacterium
ACCCTGTACATGACAGCCCCCTCAACATGTTCGAACTGAAACTTTATGGGCATAGTCCTGTACAACGGAAGCAGATGGACGGGTGCCGGCGGGGGAAGCAGCTTTTTCGGTTTTACCGGCAGCATGTTCTTTTTCACAAGGGTCCCCTCCCCTTCATTCACCTCAACTCCGACTTTCATGGCATTCACTCCTACAATGCCTTGCACCACTTCCATCCTGGTCGTCTCATTCTCGTCGACGGTCACCCTGAAACCGGTATTCCTTGCCGCCGTAACTGCAGAGGGGGTTTCTATTTCATAACGGGAGTCTATGCCGAGTGCTTTCTTCAACCGTGAAATGGTCCTCCCTGCCTTCAGATAGAGTCTCATGGTTACATCCCGATCTCCTTTTACGCTGGCCGCTCTCAGTTCAAGATACGTGTTGGACCTCAGAAAGAAGGACGTCCCGTTCTCAAATGTTATCTCGAGAGCGCTTTCTACACCCGTTCGGATTCCCGTTCCCTGCCTGACTATGTCATTCAGACGGAGTTCTTCCCATGACCCGTTCTCCTGAGATTGAACCAGGACATCACCTTTAACAAAGGTAACTCTCCCGTCAAGAGGGACTCCTTTTAATAAACGTACCGGGATAATCAAATCCTGGCCCGGGTATATCAGATCAGGATTATTGAGCCGGTTGACTCTGGCAATCTCACGCCAGTTTGCAGGGTCTTCAAGGTATACTTTCGAAATATTTATGAGATTGTCATTCTCTGCCACACGGATAACAACGTAATTGTCGTTGTATGCGAAGGCGCCTATGGCAGAGCAAATAATAGAGATAACAATGCAGAATATTCTTATTATTGTCCTCTCCCTCATGACATTCCCATTACTGAGAAAAGTATATCATGAAACAGGTAAATTTCCACGAATTGTTCAATCACAATAAGTTATATACTTTCACCTGCAGAACGCCATAGCAAAGTTTTCAATGTTAACAGAAAATCTATCAAATTCACCCTATCTCCCCCTGGCATCCTTCGTCAAATACCCCCCGACCCATCCTACAATGCAATTTTTATTCATTACCCGAAGCCAGCCATTCTTCTCCGACTTCAGGAGGAGCAGGTCAGCGCGCTTCAATTTCAGGATTCCCGCACCTTTCGGGTGCGGGGTTTTTCTCATGGTGAGTGTTTCGCTCTTTACCTGCACAATTTTGTCAGATGGGGCTATTTTTGACTCTTCATCAAAGCACTCGTCCGCCTGATGTGTGAAAGAAGCGATTCGCCCGAGCTTTACCTTGAAGGAACTTATTTCAATACCCTTGCATTCATTGGTAATGCACTTTGATTCACCATTCCACTGCATGCCCTTTATCTCGTAGTTCACCCGCGCGCAGTAATCCTCCCTGCCTTCCCCTTCATACAACGACAATTCACCCGATACTGACTCAACGGGCCGGTTAATTCTGTTTTCAATGTCCGCAGTTATTTCATTGTACACTTCACTGCCCTGGAGCCAGAACAACTGGTCAAAAAGAAAGAAATTCTTCGTAGCAAGACTGCGGTCACAATACTCGATGCTCTTCAATCCTTTCCTGATCATTTTCGCCAGGGATTCCTGCTCTGAAGGAGTAGCTTTGTAATTCTTCGTTATTAGAGTTTTGCAGTTAATTTTATACAGTGCCTCATCCTGCCTGGCATGACTATCATTATAATAAATATCCACCCAGCCATTGACAGTCCCGCAGGCAAAGCTTCTTTGCGCAGCGAAAAGTGAGAAACACAGGATAAAAAACAGTAATGGGTAATGAACACGTCTGTTCATGAAGAATTTATAACATACAATAATCAATATGCCCTCTTTTTACAGGATTCCTTTAAGCTCTTTATGCTGTTCCCGTTTTTTGCGCACTTCCTCACACTGATCAGCCCTGTCATTTTCGTCAAAGCATATTTTTTTGGTTTTAAACCTGTTTTTCCAGAAGGTCCATGTATGGTCACCCAAACTTTTCGTGCGATGGTCTGAGGGTATTCCTGCAGACATGATAACCGCCTCTTTCCTCATCCCCTTTATGATCACTGCCTGTCTGATCGCCTCAATTTCGTCGTCATTCATTTCCACAGTCATTTCCGCGAGTGACTTATCGGTAAACATCAGGTCGTAATAATTCTCAATCGTCCTTCTCCGATGATACTGTCCTGTGTAACGAACTTCATATGCTTTTCCTGTTTCAACAACCTTGAACCGTATGAACGAGTTGTTCCTGCCCACATTGTCTGTGCGTTCCGCGACCCACGCATCAACAACTTCTGTGCCGGCAGGGATCAGGTTGCCGACCTGATAATTAATAGTCGGAATAATCCCGCCCCGCTGAATCCACATATTGTAGGCCGTATATGTCTTCGGCCTGTCTGATTGCACGGGTTGGTGGGCGCACCCCGTCAAAAAAAACACGCCAAACAGAAAATATACCGTCAAACCTTTAAAATGATGAAGTTTCATGGTAGGTTCATCCTTTCCATCTGATGCTATTCGTAAGAAAAAGAGAATTACTTCGAGAGCAGATTGCCCACGTAGAACATAATACTAAAATCCCCTCATCCCGTCAATCATAATGCAGTGTATCACGGAAGGATATAATTTCTCCGCACCTGTCAAATAATACAAAGATATGCGTATAGCACAATGAATTTTATATTTCTCGTACCTTTACGGGATTTTATGACAGTTTACTGTCCTTCAGGATATTTTCGGTGACATTTTGGTGACAGTTGCATCATAAACTATCTGTCCATTATAAAGTCTAAGTGTATAATTGTCAGAAGACTCTGCTGAAATAGGACTGCTCGTATGCTGAATCAGTAAACAAAATCCGGTCTGTGTTTCGCGATTAATGGAAGTAGTGCTCATCTCGCTCTCGAACATTCCTCATGGAAATCAACATCATCGGATCATGTTTTGAGTTGATGAGGGTGGTCTCCCTTAATTTCTAGTTTTTAAAGGATTTCGATAGATTCTAATATTTCTACTGTTTCTATTAGTTCTATTGTTATCCACTTCAACTGGGCACAAAATTGGGCACAGGGGCACTATAACTGGGTAGTCCCCAGGGACTCAAGGCATTCAATTTCGTGAGCTGTTACGGTCGAGTCTGTAAACTGCAGCAGACAGTGCTTCGGAGATTTTTGCCTGAAGGGGTTCATCAGCAGCGCCTGTGAGCGCTTCGTCAATTCTGTGATTTTATCAAGTTGCCCCATAAGTTCACGCTGAAATAATAGTTTTTGACAGTGCCTTGACTCTTTGCTACAATACTCTCAAGCATAAAAAGCATTTTCTTATTGTCGATAAGGTCTGCAATGAGTGCCTGCATGATTTTGTTTCTGATCATATTCATTCTCGCTGCACTAGTGGTGCAGCGATGGACGTACATTCTTCAGTATCTGTTCTTTTTGCGCTACCCCCTCATGACGGGCATACTCCTTGTTCTTTTTCCGTACATCGGGAGCGATGATCCGAGTTCAATAATTCGCAACTTCTTCGTTCAAACCCCGGTAGAGCTTTCTATTACAAGCTTCATCTCGATTCAGGCTGCCTGGACCGTAATGTACGCCTTTTTGTATATGTGGATGAGGATTCCATTCCGAACCCATCTTTCATTTCAAAGAACAGACGAGAAAATCAAAAGGAGCACAGCAACTACGTCCAATAAGTATAAGGATTTCAGGAGATCCCTCATTTATAACAGACTCTATGGACGGCTCTGCAATCCTTATGTCCGGTTCGCTTTGTCCAGTCTGTTAGCCTTTCCTCTCATACACACTTGCTACAAATATTCTGTTTCAGCTGGTGCGACTGGTGCGAAAGCCATATTGTCATTAGCAGCTGGTGTTGTTTTGGCATGGATCCCGCTTTTGATCTTGGCAATAATGCAACTGATTAAAATTCAATCCGGCAAGAAAACACTTCTCTGGCGGCGCCCCCTGAGATGCATCTCAAAGAAGCAATTGTGTATTGATCGACTGCTCATTGGCAAAAAAAGAGTCTTGGAAAAAACCTCGGGCTTCGAGAGTTACATTCCAGGAGAGGAAGATGTCGGGTTTTATCCATTGAATACCATTGCCTTTGCTCTTGTTACGTTAGGCTTGTATACACTCGGATACTTTCTCTTAAGCCCTGAAGGCGGCTTTGGTTTGCTTCACAACAGCTTTCCGGCAATAGGTTATGTAATTCTTTTGCTTATGGTACTCTGCTGGGTTCTGTCCTGGTTTTCTTTCCAGTTCGATAAGTACCGGCTTCCCGCAGAAATTGGAATTATTGCTGTCGCTGCGATCTTTTGGGGATTGTTCGAAACTGATCATTTTTATGAAATTAATAAGTTAGAATGCTCACCAACAGAATACAGCCGGGACTTCGATGCCCGGCAATTTGTCTCGTCATCAATATCCAGGGAAGAAGAATTAAAACCTCTCGTGCTCGTTGCAGCGAGTGGAGGCGGCATCAAAGCAGCTGTGTGGACTGCCACGGTGCTCACCGGTCTTACTGATCAGGTTCCCGGTTTTGCGAAGTCAGTGCGTCTCATCAGTTCGACTTCAGGGGGAAGCATTGGTTCAATGTACTTCGTGAATAGCTATACTCCGGATGGTCCGCCCACGGACCTTGGTGCGATCATAGATGCTGCAGCCAGGCCGAGTCTTTCTGCAATGGCATGGGGCCTTGTCTATCCCGATTTTCTGAGATTTTTTTTACCAGGTGTTCCCGGTACAAGATCAGACCGCGGCTGGGCTCAGGAAACCCTCTGGAAGGAACCGTTTAATGGAGATGTTCCAACGATCCATTCCTGGCGGATAGGGGTCAAAAAGGGTTGGCGTCCCGCAGTGGTGTTTAATGCCACCATTACAGAAACAGGCCAGCAACTCATGATCTCAAACCTGGACTTCAAGCTGCCGGGAGAAGGAGGCGATCCGGGAGTTGCCCGCGTTCGAAGCTTTCGGGGCCTTTATCCCGGTGCAACCTTGAACGTCGCTACCGCAGCGCGCCTGTCAGCCACATTCCCGTGGGTTACACCAATTTCCCGGCCTTTGACAACGTGCGATAATGAGCAGGTGCAGCCATACCACATTGCAGACGGAGGATATTATGATAACTTCGGTATCACCAGCATCGTGCAATTTTTAAACGATGCTTCTCCTGCGCTCAAGGACCGAAAGGACATCAAGATTCTCATTATACGAATCAGGGCCTCGAATACCACAAAGATTCAGAAGGCAAAAACAAATGCCGGGTTTCAACTTGAAACAATTGGTCCACTGTCGACCATGCTCAAAGTTCGAACTGCGAGCCAGATTGCACGAAACAACCTCGACATTGAGCTTCTGAAGAAAACGTTACCAGTTGAAGAATTTATCTTTGAACTGACAATCAATGCACCACTTTCATGGCAGCTTTCAGAATCCGAGCGCCTTGACATAGAAGGGTATTTCGGACATTCGAATATCCAAGATCAGGTTTCGAACGTTGCGCAAGTAATGGATGTAAAAGCATCCTTCTATACACCATGATAAGCTGCCAGTCCGATGAGCCTGTGGACTACCCCCTGCTATAGTGCCACGTGGAGCGTGTCCCGGTTGGCTTAGAGACATCGTGGTATTTGCCTTGAACACGGGAAGAGAGAAGATAAAATCCTTTCATTAAAGTGTCTCAGGTGAATTTGAAGATGAGGCCTGCGATGATTCTTAAGACGAAGAACAAAGAGAAAAGAACATCGCCTCTAAATAACAACGTTATTGAGCTTCTTAAGTGCAAAGGTCAGGTTGTTCATATAACCGGCTGCGTGTTCCCATCGAGTGCCGGTACAAAAATACTTGCAAGAAAAAAAGCGGGTCTCGAGGATTTTCGCTTCCATTACCTGCGCCACACATTCGCCATCAAGCTTGTCCAGTCAGGTGTCAGGCTGTACGTGGGTAAGGGGCTTCTGGGCCACAAGACCATAACCATGACAATGCGGTACGCTCATCATTGCCCTGTGAGTTTAAAGCACGGCGAAGAGGTACTGGACAAAGCAGCAGACACTTCCGTAGACAGTGGGCAAAAAAATGGGTATGCCGTTTTAACCGGCACCCCGCAAGCCTTCGAGAAAAAATGACAAATCATGGTAGGCGATGGTGGTTTCGAACCACCGGCCTCTGCCGTGTGAAGGCAGCGCTCTCCCCCTGAGCTAATCGCCCGCAGAGTACACATATCGAGGTTGAACCTCGATATGTGTCATTTTAACGGAAGTTCAATAATTCATCAAGATGAAAAAATGCAGATGAGTAATGGTGGGCGTGAGAGGACTCGAACCTCCACGGGTTGCCCCACTAGATCCTAAGTCTAGCACGTCTGCCAGTTCCGCCACACGCCCGTATACGTCATTTACAACACATTCATTATGCACAGCATTTTAGAAACAAGTGCTGTAAAAGATTTTAAAGGATGTGCAGTTATTTTGTCCAATTGATACCCGGTGCTATACAGGACTTCTGTACTGCAGCCCTTTTGCCGTTCTGCACTTCTGCCCCTATGCAGCTGCCAAGTGGTATAATTCTTCATGTCTTTCATAGCTGACCTTCATATCCATTCAAAATATTCGAGGGCAACAAGTAAAGAAATGTCACCGGGAAGTATCTGGAAATGGGCGCAGCTCAAGGGGATAACAGTTATCGGGACAGGAGATTTTACCCATCCCGAATGGCTGAAGGAACTTCAGGAAAAACTGGAGCCCGCGGGAAACGGTTTATTCAGACTGAAAAAGCATTTCCAGGGGGACGAAGTCCCCGGCTCCTGCAGGGCCGATGTCTCCTTTATGCTCTCTGCCGAGATAAGCTGCATCTATAAAAAAAACGACAGGACCAGGAAAGTCCATTCCCTGCTTTTTGTGCCTGACTTCATCGATGCCGTAAATATAAGTTCGGCATTATCAAAAATCGGGAATATTAAATCCGACGGACGACCGATACTCGGGCTGGACGCTAAGGAACTGCTGAAGATTGCACAGCAGGAATCTCCTGAATCACTCTACGTACCGGCCCACGCCTGGACACCCCACTTTTCCGTCTTCGGTGCAGCCTCCGGATTTGATTCTCTTGAAGAATGTTTCGATGAGCTTACTCCCTCTATTCATGCCATTGAGACGGGGCTTTCATCGGACCCGCCCATGAACCGGCGCCTTTCAGCCCTTGATGACATCACCCTTATTTCCAATTCAGATGCTCACTCTCCAGCAAAGACCGGCCGGGAGGCAAATATATTCGATACGGATATTTCATACGCGTCAATGATGGATGCACTGAAAACGCGGAAGGGTTTTAAGGGAACGATTGAATTCTTTCCTGAGGAGGGAAAATATCATTACGACGGACACAGGGCCTGCAGCACCAGTTTCAAACCAAAAGAGACGATCAGCCATAATTACCTCTGCCCCGTATGCGGAAAGAAGGTGACCGTTGGGGTAATGCACAGGGTAAAAAAGCTCGCGGACAGGGAAGAGGGTTATAAACGTGAAGGAGAACCTGGCTTTCATTCCATTATTCCCCTGGCTGAAATCATTTCCGAAACACTGAAAGTTGGGGTAAACAGTAAAAAAGTCCAAAATGCATATCATGAATTACTGAATTCATTAGGTAATGAGTTCAGGATTCTCATGGACATACCGCTCAGTGATATTGAAAAAGCCTCCTCACCAATCCTGCGGGAAGCAATAGCTCGCGTGAGAAAAGGTGATGTTCACATTGCGCCCGGATATGACGGAGAGTACGGAAAGATAAAAATATTTCAGGAAGAAGAGCGAAGAACAGTTTGAACGGAAAGAAACCAAAACGCCCGGGAGTGCAGCTTGTCATCACCGTTGCACTGAAAAAAGAAATGCCCGCAGACTGGCTCACCTCACGCAATGTACCTGTTCATACACTGGCCGCATTAAGATCCGGGGCACTCAGGCAGCTGAATTCTTCACCGATGGGCATGCTTGTTGTTATAACAGGAGCCGGGCTTAGGGCAAGCAAAGAGGCCGCCTGCTGGATTCGGGACAACATAAACCCGCTGTTCGTTCTCAATATGGGGACATGCGGGATGATCGACAAAAGTCTGTCACCGGGCAAATGGTGCAGTCCTGCAAGGGTGGTAAATGAAGAAAATGACTCATTTGAACTCGACAGGCGAATACCTGTTCCCTGTCCTGGGGATCTCACACATTTCAATTCACTTTTGAGTGTAAAAGAAGCTGTGAGCGGGGATGTGCCGGATCAGTGGAGAAATCATGACATTATTGATATGGAATGCTTCGCCCAGGCTGAAGTATTCAATGAGACCAAAGCAAGTTTTCATTGCCTGAAGTTCGGGACCGATTATTCAGACCGGAATACATATTCAGACTTTAACAAAAACCTTGAACTGTTCAGAGAAAAATTCAAAGAAATGATCAGCTTACTGGACTCAGACACTGCCTTTCAGGATAAAATAATAGACATAACCGCCATCGTTCCCGTCTATAACCGTGAAGACAGGATCCAACGCGCCATAGATTCCATTCTGGCTCAAACCCGTTCACCGGAAGAAACTATCGTCGTCGATGACTGCTCCTCGGACAAAACACGAGGTATTCTGGAAAGCTACGGAGACAGCATAACCCCCGTTTATCTTCCCGAAAATTCTGGCCCCTCAAAAGCACGAAATGAAGGAATTAAGCGCACACGTACAGCGTGGATCGCCTTTCTGGATTCCGATGACTGCTGGGAAAAAGATAAGTTGAAAAGACAGAAAGAGTTTATCAGAAAATATCCTTTTTATCAGATCATGCAGTCAGAGGAAAAATGGATACGGAAAGGAAAGCGGGTAAATCCCTGCAAACATCATGAAAAGCCCGAAGGGTGGATCTGGGAAAAGTCGCTGGAGAGATGCCTCGTGTCTCCTTCAGCGGTACTGTTAAAAAAATCCTTACTGGAGCAATATGGCAACTTTGATGAGGACCTCCCGGTGTGCGAAGATTATGACCTGTGGCTCAAAATTTCCCGGCATCACCCGGTGGGCCTGTCTCCCGATTTCACAGTATCAAAATACGGCGGCCATAGGGACCAGCTTTCACGACGTTATCCGGCAATGGACCGGTTCAGGGTGCAGTCGCTCTCTGCTCAGCTTGAAAAAGAACCCAATCCGGACTTCAGACAGAAGATCATCCATATACTCAAAATAAAGTTAGACATACTGCTTAAGGGATATGAAAAAAGGGGGAAACACGGTGACGCACAGTGGTGCCGGGAGATACTGAATACCCTTGATTCAGAGGCAGACAGGGCCGGTGTTTGATTTAACCCGGAAAGTGAATTTGGAAGAATGCAGATGTTGGAAAATTATTTAGTTTTCGATACCTTAAACGCAACATTCACGTACAAGCGCGCATTGTTCTGCTCACAGACTTTTGCATAATTTAATAATAATTTTATCGAGTTAACTAAATTATTTTTCAATGTCTGCATTGTTCGGATCAATAATATGTTTCTCATTCTTCATCCATTCGAGTAAAATACTGGTACCATGGAAACACAGTACATTCAGATCAATGACGTGCTCATTGATGACAGCCGGTTCTCATTAAAAGATTATCTGTTTGAATCGTATAATGCACCAACCTGTCATATTACCTCTTTTGACACACTGGGCATACTCTACCCCGTCATACTCTTTACAGACAATTCACACCAGTATCATCTCGTCGACGGTCGAAAGAGGGTACAGTTCGCAAAGGAAATGAAAGAGCCCTTAATACGGGCAAATGTCCTGCCGGAAAACACCCCCGTCACAGACATTATAACCCTTATCTTCTGCAATAAAAGGAACGATATTGAAAGGAGCGTCATGAACCGGGTACAGTTTCTCTGCTATGCAATGGCGCTCAATGCCCCCGATTCGTGGATATTACAGTCCCTCTGCGTCCCTTTTGAATTCAAACCTCACAGCAGTTTCCTCCGTGAGTGTGAGCGCATAAACAGTCTCCCGAAGGAATTGAAGACCTTCTGTCATGAAAAAAAATTCTCCTTCAAACAAATGCTCAATCTGACTTTATATCCCGAGAATCTTCTCCTCCAGATTATCCGCTGGAAGTCAGACCTGCAGTTAACGGCCTCCATCATGGATGAGATGGCATCAAATCTGAAAGACTATCTCAAGAGTGAGAATAAAGCCATTGGTGATTTTGTCGCCGAACAGAATGTGCAGGACATAATTGATTCATCCCTTTCGCCGAGGGAAAAAACAGACAGACTCCGCCAACTGATAAACCTGAAACGATACCCGATCCTCACTGCAAAAAACTCTGCAATTCAGGGAAGTGTAGACGACCTCAGGCTTCCGAAAGGCATCGCCCTGGACTGGGACAGAACGCTGGAAAACAGGAACGTGCATGTATCGATCAATATCAGTGATGCATCACAGTGGCGGGAGCTGCTGAGCAGGCTGAGCTCTGAAGAAGTGAAAAAGGCAATTGA
>CALZGI010000113.1 GCA_945786855.1 Thermodesulfovibrionia bacterium
CTCAGGTCTGAATCCACCACTGCACAGGCCTTGACACCCAGTTCCTTCGCGACCTGAAAAATTGTCCTGAAAGCGCTGCCTTTGCCCGGAATGCCATGATACGGTGTTGATATTTTTGAAAGGAGACTCTGCCGCTGATCTATGAGGAGAGGCTGAAAATCATCAATGGCGGTTTTTTCCACGATCTCATGAGTAGCGTCTGTAGAGCCGCCATCCGAATTGATAAGAATGGCTTTCTGGTCAGGGAAATATTTGGCAAAGCCCGCCTGAACCGCCCTGACGACATGTCCGATCGTGTCAGCATTATTAAAGCTCGGGATGCCGACCAGGATATCTGCCTCTCCTATCTCCTTGAGCTTTTCGCTGACCTCATCTCTTAAAATAATGGTTTCTATGTCATTTCTCCTAAAAGGTGAAAAAGTTTACTTTGATGATGCTGCCTTTGTCAATAAGAAAATACATAAGAAAATACAGCTCCCTGACATACTATTTCATCCCAAGGTACGGCACGTTAAAATTGTCATTCATTGTCTTTATCCACAGCTTCGAGCAGATGCGCGTATATGTCGGGAATGCTGTATGTCACACGGTTCCATGAGGGGATTAAAGGCGCCTCTGTAGGCCCCCGGCTCTGCTCCCATGCGGTCCAGAGATGACCGCGGAACTGCTGGACCGTCATCTCTTCGTTGTAACGGTCAAAAACGAGATTGTTCATCTCTGCATCGTCACTATAGGATTTGATAAATTTCAGGGCATTGCCGTAATAGGTGTGGAGCATCATGTCCACAAAAGAGTCGTCAAGCGCAATGCCATGGGCCCTCATGTAATGCAGATAGAATTTCGCAATGTCTATCACCATTCGTGCAAGTCCTGACGTAACATCATCAGGTGAAAGCTCCTGGTGTTTGTGCTCATAATTGGTTACCAGGTCTGCCTGTGCTACTTTACCATCCTTGACCCGGTGATATACCTCCGACAGGGAAGCAACCTCCAGGGACCAGTCATATGCGATATTCATTTCCCGCGCCAGTCTTGATGTATAGCTGAATTCACCGGACAGTGGATATTTAAACATTCTGTGGTAACTGAAAAACCTGCCCAGTTCATGGTATCCCCGCTCGTACATAACGTTCATCATGGCATCCACAAAAGGCGTAACAAAAAGTCGTGTCACTCGCCCTTGCATCACCTTTTCAGAAGGCGATATCCGTACATAATATCCTTTACAGAACTCATAATCCTTGTGAGGATTTGCTGTAGGCTCAATGAGGCGGCCCAGGAGCAGCCGGTCATAGGTTACAATGTCAAGGTCGTGGAGAGCTATCACATCTGAATCTCCACGGGCAAGTACGTAGCCAAGGGCCATCCAGACAGATTGTCCCTTTCCCTGAACGCCGGTCATAATGTCCTTTTCCCTTATTCTGTCAAACACCTCCTGTACTCTCGGACCGTTAATCCATACAACGGAAACACTTCTTTTTGGCGTGCGAAGTGAGCCTAAGTATTCCTTCGCTTCAATGAATTTTCCCTCCTCCTCTGTACCGTTAAATGAAATAACCACATTTTTCAGATACCGTACCTTCATTATTTTTTCAACTATTTTGTCAAGGACTTCACGATTTTCAAGTTCAGTAAAAAAACAGGGCAGAAGAAGCGTTATCTTTGTCTTGCCGGCATACTTTTCAAGACGTTCTTCGAGATTGATCAGATACTCATCTGCATCAAACACCTTGTACAAGTCGTGGAATGTGGTGATTTCTCCATCTTGATGAAAGTCAGTCATAACCCCTCTCTCTGATTCATGTTATAAGCAGCAAAAGTTAACTTAGTACAATTATATATCGAAATAGTCTTCTGGACAAATTATTTTTTTCTTGAATAGCAAGGATATCGAGGTTATGATATGCTCATGATATATTTGCATCATTTATCAGTATGGTAACTAAGGATTACTCAATACCATAAATGCCGGCCTGGTATGGCTGGCACGGTTGAAATAAAGGAATTCAGGCTATCAAGATGATAAACTATTCTTCGCTGGTTGATACTCTTACCACAACTTTTTCAACTATCACAGCAAATGTTGTTGCCTATCTTCCGCGACTTCTCACTGCGGCTGCTCTTCTCATCATTGGATGGCTTATCGCGAGCCTGGTCCGTGCCGTTATTGTCCGCCTTATCAGCGGGCTCGACAGTTTGTGGCGAAGGATAATTGCTAAAAGCGACCTCGCAAAGGGGCAAAGCCGGTATTCGCCGACAAAAGTCATTGGTGAAATCTCATTCTGGGCGATTATTCTTCTCTTTGTGTCACTTGCAGCGGACATACTGGGGTTAACCGCATTTGTATCCTGGATTGCCACGGTTGTATCATTTTTCCCCTTAATCATCGCCGGTCTCGTTATTATTGTAGCGGGAGTTATCCTGAGTTCTCTTGTTCGGGACCTCGTTGCGAGCACAGCCTCTGCGGCAGGGACCATGCAGGCCAACCTCCTCGGCCGCACTGCCCAGGTCATGATACTCATGATCGCCGTTGTCATCGGCGTTGATCAGATCGGCATTGATATTACATTTATAACGATAATAGCCGGGATAATCCTTGCAACGACCCTCGGGGCGGTGGCTCTGGCGTTCGGAATAGGCGCCAAAGAGCATGTGGCAAACATCATAGCAGGTTATCATACGCGGCAGCGCTACCGCACCGGCGATACAGTCAGAATTCTTGACATAGAGGGAAGAATAGTCAAGATCAGTTCAACAAGGGTGGTAATTGACGCTGCAGATGGCCAGGTATCGGTGCCTGCCCGGAAGTTTAATTCCGAAACTTCAGTACTTGTAGAGCGGGAAGACTGACATGCCACGGACAAAAGTACTTGCAATGGAGTTTCTTGACAGGCACCCAGCTGACTGCGCGCGCATCCTTGAGAATATTCCCGTCCGCTCGGTCTGCGCTTTTATCAGCTCTATCCGGCCCGGACCTGCCGCCGCGGTTATAGAGAAAATGGTTACCGCGCATGGGATAGAGTGTGTTCAGTGCCTGGACAGCAAAACTGCGGCTTCAGTCATGAGTGAAATGAAGCCGCCCCAGGCGGCAAGGCTGTTGCGGGCAATGAGTCCTCAGGCACAAGAAAAAATTCTTGAACTGGTTCCTTCCTATTCAAGAAAGCTTATACAAAAGGCTTTCAGGTATCCGGAACAGACCGTTGGCAGACTGATGGACTCCAACCCTTTCTGCTTTGCCGAGTCTGTTTCACTATCTGAAGCTGTTAAAAAAGTCAAAAGCCTGAAGAATCATACCCTTCACGAAGTGTTTATCGTTGACAATGATCACAAGCTGACAGGCATGCTCTCTGTTTCCGCGCTTCTGTCTTCTGAACGATCATCACCGGTTCAGCAAGTTATGACCCTCAGCGTTCCCTACCTTTCCGCCCGTTCAAGTCTTGTATCCGCTGCCCACTACTCCGGGTGGAAAAGCTATGGATCACTGCCTGTTGTTGAAGAGGACCATACACTTGTGGGAGTTCTCAAAATCAGTACGATCATGGATCATCTCGAGAAGCACCGGATGGATACTCAGCAGGATGATATTATGAGTGAAATGTTTTCAATGACAAAGATGTACTGGATTGTAATGGCAGAGTTAATGGGCTCAGTCTCAGGAGAGGAACCGAACAGTGAAAAAGCAGAGGGAATGAATGTCAAAGGAAATTGAAAATGTAATCCAGACATTAAACAGGGAATATCTGACACGGTACCCTGCAGAAGCCGTAAATGTCATGGGGCGGCTGAAAGGTGATGAAATTGCTTCGCTGCTTGAAGCCCAGCAGCCCCGTCAGGCTGCGGGGGTGTGGGAGAAGCTTTCCCCTGAAATCGCCGCTGATGTCATTTCAAGAGCAAGGGAATCTTCTGCCCGTGAAATACTGTCCATTGCTGACCCTACAATTACAGCACGCATACTTATGCGCGCTGCCAAAGAAGTACGGCATCGTTTTCTTAATCTGTTTGATGAGGGGAAAAAGAGCCAGCTTATAGAGCTGATGCAATACCCTGAAGGCTCTGCCGGTTCTCTGATGGACACGCGTTTCGCGGTCCTTCACGAAGAAATGACAGCAAAAGA
>CALZGI010000114.1 GCA_945786855.1 Thermodesulfovibrionia bacterium
ATAGTCTATTAGCTTGATTATGGAATTTGCGCTAAACCTGAAAATTATCTAAAGTTTTCAACTCAAAGCTTCTATTAGTTACTGAGTATTTCAACTTCTTGTCAATATAGAAGTGCGAACGGCGTCTATTGCGTATAGTGAAATATTGGATACATTATGTAAAGAAAAGTTCAAACTGTCCGATAGATAAACATTATGGAGGCATGGCAACTTGATTTAATATATTTTCTAATTTTATTGCCAGAAATATTTTTCTTGTTAGGGATAGCATCTGAAAAAGCCATTTTAAGTTTTAGTAGTTTGAGATTTGCAGACAATTTATCAGATCTTATTGCGCTTCAGCTTAAGCATCGCGGATCATTTAGTTAGCTATATAGTCATGAAAACAATAATTTCAAAAAAGTTAATATTTTCTTATTTGACACTATTCTTCGTTTTCACTGTTTTATTAAATGATAGTCAAGCGAATGACCAATATAAAAAAGTACTCAAAGAAAAAGGAATATATTATTCTGATAAGTCATTTCTTAGCTATGCACAAAGAGGAGATAAAGAGGTAGTGGCACTATTTATTAAAGCAGGCATTAACATTGAGGCAAGAGACTCGCATGGAAACACTGCCTTACGTATGGCTTCATCTTCATTATTTGGTTCTCCAGTTGAAGTTGTCAAACTACTTATATTGGCTGGATCAGATGTTCATGTTAAAACTAATTATGGCGTAACTCCCTTGATGTCTACTGCTGGGGCTGGTGCAAAATCTGTTTCATCCGTCTATGCTTCAATGTATAAAGAGAGTATATATATAGAAATAGCGAAGCTTTTAATAGATGTAGGTGCCAATGTTAATGATACAGATGATAAGGGCATAACGGCTCTAATGCGAGCTGTAAAGTGGAATTCCCTGGCTATGGTAAAGCTGCTTGTCGAGAGTAGCGCTAACGTCAACGTTAAAGATATAAAGGGTAATTCAGTTTTAATGTTAGCAGTAAAAAATAATAATTTAAAAACCGTAGAATTGCTGATCGACGCTGGGGCAAATGTTAATGATACTAATAAAAGTGGATTATCAGTCCTGATGACAGCTGCTCAACTGTCAAGTCCTGATATAGTTAAACTGCTGATTAAGAACAAAGCTGATGTAAATTTTAAGGCACATAATGAAACAATACTTCATAATGTGATAAGAAGGGATGCATTCAGTGATACACCTTTGATAATTGATATGCTTGTAGAAAATGGAGCCGATATTGAGGCAAGAAAGTACGGTGGTGAAACACCATTGATGAGTGCATGTTTTGAAGGCAATATTGGTGTAGCAGAACACTTAATTAAGAAGGGAGCACGTATCGATTCACGGGATGATAAAGGAGTGACAGTTTTGGGTTATGCACTTAGGTTCATCGAAACTGCAAAACTTATAGTCGAACATGGTGCTGATGTGAATGCAAAGAGCAATATCGGGAGAACAGCATTGATGAGTGCAGCGACATCTGGTAAAGAAGAAATTGTAAAGTTACTTCTAGACAATGGAGCTGATGTTAATGTAGTCGACAGGAATGGCAATACTGCGCTTGAGGGTCACTATTACACAATATCCCCCGAAATACAAAAACTACTTGTCGAAAAAGGCGCTCTTTATGCGAAAAAATATATAGGCATTGATATTGTCGAGCCTGTTGAGGGGCAGCATTACAAAATGGGAGAAAAAGGAAAGATAGTAGTTAAAGCTAAGCCAGGGGTAGAATTGAAAGGCGTGTCACTAGGATTTGAAGCTCTTTCTTTTAACACTTTGAGAAACGAATATGTTGGCTATTTCCAAATACCTGCTAATATACAACCAGGTAATCTTGACATCAAAGTTTATGCAATAACAAAAGATGGAAAGGGAACAGAGGCTACACTCAATATTATTGCGGAGTTTCCTCCGGATGTCATATTAACCGGTATTGAGATGGGGGATTTCGGGTTTGACACTATCTATCTCGATAAACTTCCACCTGGAAGTGCGATGGCAAACGTGGAAGTTCACGAGACTGAGAACTTGTATGTTCACGGCATCTATTCTGACGGAATAAAAAGGGGGGAGATAACTTCTCCTAATTATGGGACCACTTATTCAACGAGCAATGAGAAAGTAGCTATTGTAACCTCTGATGGACTAGTAAAAGCCATAGGGATAGGCAAATCAGTCATCACCGCAAGAAATGGGAGGTTTACTGTATCGAAAGAAGTAATTGTTGAACCTTATAGGTGAGTTCATAACAGACGGAGCATGCTTGTCAATGGGATCAGGCATACAAATTGTACAAATTTAGCTTCTCCATAATGTATGTAGTAAAGCAAATATTATTGCTAGCATTAGTTCTCTTACACAGATAGATTGCCGACTGAAATCATCACATATAATATTTAAATTATCATTGCAGATTCTAGTCTACAGTTACTCCTTCAACTTCTTTCTCAAGATCATGAATTGACAACTCTCCCACTTCGTTACTTTTCATGCAAATGCTCGATTAAATATTTCAATAAAAAAACCTCTTGACTCTGTACCGGAGTACAGGGTTTATACTTTATATAGGAGGTTAGGATATGGAAGGTTTGACAACAGGACAACTGGCAAAGAAGACCGATGTGAACATTGAAACAATCCGCTATTACGAAAGAAAAGGTCTGATACCGAAACCGCACAGAAGAGATTCCGGTTACCGACAGTATTCTGCAGAGATGATAACCCGGATTATGTTTATAAAACATGCAAAGACTTTGGGCTTCTCTCTGAAAGAAATCAAGGATCTCCTGTCATTAAAACACGATCCCAAAACGCCGTGCTCTGAGGTCAGAAAAAGGGCTGAGTCGAAGATTGAAGATATAAATGGGAAGATAAGAACTCTCCAGAAAATGAAAAAGGCGCTATCAAAATTAACAAAATCCTGTACCGGCTCGGGCCCTGCTAAAGAATGTCCCATTTTAGAAGTAGTGAAAAATAAGAAGGAAGGAGGTGAATAAAATGGCAAAAAGCACAAAAGAAGAAAAAGAACAGCTTGATGAAATAAAACCGCAAGTCAAAAGCGGGACAAAAAACTCATGCGGCTGTGGTTGCATCCTGACTGTGAAGAAGCAATAAGGTGTGTACTAAGGGGGGGCAGTTGTCTCAATATCTGCCTCCCCTTCCCGTCGTCATCCCTGACATATTAGCAATTTCAATAACCCTCTTAGAAATGGCAGAAGACGATGCAGGGAAAGACGTAACGATAACCGTTTCAAATCTTCACTCACAAAAACAAATTGAGAAGTGCATCTTTTAGTCTAAAATTCATGAATCGCTTTAATTTAATTTGCCCAGGATAAGGAGTTCAGGAAGATTCGCATATCCTTCGCTTTTCCGAACTCCTCTCTTTCCGGTTGAATGATTTATTTTTTCTCTCTATTGATGCTTATTAACTTGTGATAGAATGAGTGGTGTGAAGAATTCTTACTGCAATAACAATTTTTAGTTGTGATAGACTTTTCTGGTTAAGCGCTTCACCGAAAAGTATTCATTTTTACTCCTTACCAGATGTTATGGATTACAGCAGAGAGATTTAATCTTGACAAGTGAAGCTGTCTCGTTGACGTAACCTACCAATCATGGTGAAAGTTGCCGCCAAAAATTCTGGCATTAAGGGGTTAGAGTAATTGCAACAAAATAATCAATAATGCAATATCACTTATGGCCAATACTCTCAGTTACGCTCACCATGTCGATTACAGGGATTTCAATAGGATTGTCTCCAAGTATTTGGTCTGCAAATGGCTGAGATATGCTTCTATACTTCAACGTCGCTTTCACCCGTAATGGGAATGAGGCATTTGCGGGGATATAGAATGAATATTTTTCAATCTTATAGCCCTTGGGCGGGACCCTGTGGTCATAAAGTATCCTGTCTGCCAAAGCAACATTAGCAACAGGACCATCTTCATTGCCCAGCACAGTGTTATAAATAACCGCATCTTTATCAATTGCCCCCTGTTGATCGAGCATTCCGCTCTGCATAATCTCCATCTCATTCGAATCAGTGATACTCACATCGAGCCACATCTGCCTCACTTCGGTGAGACCCGTGGGAAGGTAATGCCCAGCACCAGAATTGATTACCTTAACCTTAATCTGAGAAAGCCCTTCTTTATACTCATCCTCACTGATAATCTGCAGGTCAGCTGCATTCTGAAGGCGTTCAACAGCCATCTCTGCATTCACAGTTCCGCCCAGAAGCTTTGTAACTACTGCATTACCGCCGACAAAATAATGGGTCCATATATGCTCCCTGTCCGGCCCCTGATCAGCAGCCTTCCCGGGGTTATCGGGTCTCTCGGTCTTTCCAGTTGAAGGCACTCCCGGTCGTTGTCTCATATGACAGTCCTGGCAATGAACAGTCGTTTCTGGATTTCCAGTATTATAAGGGCTGTCTTTCCACTCATTATAGGTTGCCTCCAGTGGCAGCTTGTTTGCAGCATGAGTGACATTATGGCAGAGACCGCAAAATTCCGATCTCGTGTGCAGCTCTGAATATTGAGTAGGATGATAATCAGAGTGTGCATCTTTGAGAGGGCCGAGCATCGTTGAAGGATCATCTTCCCCGCCTCCGGGAGCAACCTCATATCCAGCATCTCCAAGATGCTTGACTTCACTGATGTTATGGCACCAGTTGCAGAAAATACCCTGCGCAGGGAGATCAGCAAGTTTGTCATAATCATCTCTAGGTGAGGAGATTGAATAAGAACGGAAACCAAGCGGGGTATGACACTTTACACAGGCTTTCATTTCCAGACGTGCTTCGCTCGTATCGGCCTCCTTCATAAACATTTTTGTTGCTGCCCGCCAGAGGGGATCAGCGAAGGCCTTGCTGTGCATGGACCCGCTCCACTGGCTGTATATATCAGAATGACATTCACCGCATAGAGACGGCTCAGCAAATTGGCTGACCCGTACTTTCTTAAAGTCAAAGATCTCGTGGTCTTCAATATCAGCAATTTTTTCTACATCCTCATCTTCCGGTTTTTCTGCAGCAACAGGGTGATCAGGATTTGTAATTGACACCAGATACGAAGAGATAGGATCCATATCATCTTCTGTGATCATACCCCGGGAGTAGCGTATCATTCTCCTGACAGTCCTCTTCCACGCATCAGCGTCCTTTGTCTTTTCTAGTGAACGTTCAAGGGAGTGACAGTTTCCGCACTTGCCTTCAAACAATTCCTTCCCTTCATCAAGCGATGCATATGAAAAAGATGATATAAAAATTAAAACAAACGATATAAATAATTCTTTCACAGCAGTTCCTCCATTCTTCGCAAGACTTCAATAAGAGTTTGATGTTCTATAACCAGTATACAATACGATATGGATATTGCAAAAAAAGGAGGATCATTCCCTTTTTTTTAAAAATATAATGAAAAAGAAAGATTGAATACGCGTCAGATAGAGGTGTTATTCAGTCCTTCCCTTTCATGGCCTAATAAATTCTGTGTTACCTCTGCCATTACCCTGGGGACTTTGGGAAATCTTGATTTCTTGAACTTAAGCGATTTTCACAACTTACAGAATAAGCAATTGACCAGCAACCTGTAAACCGAGATGACAAATACGATGAACTGTCATGATGTGAAACTGGGTACTTCATGCCGAAGTCAATAAATTTGAAAAATAGAAAGGCACTCTCTTTCATGGAGAAGTATTGACAGAAAAGATCAAGCTGAATTGTGCGAACTTTAGTCTATTATTTGCAATAGGATGTTAAACAAAAATGAAGATTCTGGGATAAACAGATCAAAGACGATTCTGTTCATTAAATTGAAAAGTTCCTGCGAATTATTAGGTTGAAGCGATTCTCCATAAAAACCACGATCATGGTCCCGGACAAAGAACTTTATACTCTCTTTTTCCTGAAAGCTTCATAAAAGGGATTGCCCTCATAGCGGGACGGGCGTTTTTTTGTGCTGCTTTTGGGGCTGGCCCCGGAAAGGGGCTTTTTTTCTTCAGTGCTTTTGTCTTTACGGGCTTTCGGTCGTTCGCTTTTCATTGACAATGCAATCCGTTTGCGCGGGAGGTCCACATCAAGTACAGTAACGCTCACATTCTGATGGACCTTTACGATGTCAGAAGGGTTCTTTACAAATCTGTCGGAGAGTTCGCTGATATGCACGAGCCCGTCCTGATGGACTCCTACATCGATGAAGGCCCCAAAGGCGGTGACATTTGTAATGATTCCGGTGAGCTTCATCCCCGCTTTCACGTCTTCGATTTTATTGACACCGTCAGTAAAACTGACCGGTTCATACTGATTCCTTGGGTCACGTCCGGGTTTTTTCAGTTCTTCCACTATGTCCTGCAAAGTCGGCAGGCCCACCCTGTCGGTGACATATTTGGAAAGGTCAATCTGTTTTCGGAGTCCTTCGTCCTTTATCAGGTCTGCCGGCACGCATCCCATGTCCCGCGCCATGGAATCAACAACGTGATAGCTTTCAGGGTGGACAGCGGAACTGTCAAGAATATTCTCCCCGTTCTGTATGCGAAGGAAGCCGGCTGACTGCTCGAAGGCCTTCGGGCCGAGGCGGGGGACTTTCCCGAGTTCCTTCCGCGACCGGAAGGGCCCCTGTTCGTTTCTGAATTCTACAATGTTTTTTGCAAGTTGAGGTCCAAGCCCGGACACATAGGTGAGAAGCTCTTTACTTGCCGTATTCACTTCGACACCCACGCCATTTACGCAGTTGACAACGACTTCATCGAGACTTTTCTTCAAAGCAGACTGGTCCACATCATGCTGATACTGGCCTACGCCGATAGACTTTGGATCTATCTTTACGAGTTCAGCGAGGGGGTCCATGAGTCGTCGTCCGATTGAGACGGAACCGCGGACAGTGACATCGTAGTCGGGGAATTCATCCCTGGCTGTTTTCGAGGCCGAATAAATGGACGCTCCGCTTTCGTTTACCATGACGATTTGAATTCCTTCCGGCAGGTCCAGCCCCCGGATGAAAGACTCGGTCTCCCTTCCTGCCGTCCCATTCCCTATTGCAATGGCTTCAGTACTATAGCGGAGGCACATGTCTCTTACCTTTCCGGAAGCTTCTGCAGCCCCTTTATCGGAGAAATGGGGATAGATTGTATCGTTGCAGAGCAGTTTCCCCTGTTTGTCAAGGCAGACCACCTTGCAGCCGGTCCTGAAACCGGGATCAATGGCAAGGACATTTTTTCTGCCGAGAGGCGGAGCAAGGAGGAGCTGTTTCAGGTTTTCCACAAACACACCGATCGCATCATTGTCAGCATTTATCTTTGCAGCAGAGCGTGTCTCTCCCCCTATCGAAATAAGGAGCAAACGCCTGTAGCTGTCCCGGACTGCGGTTTTCACCTCTGCTGATGCAGGATGTTCACCTTTTACAAAGAGGGATTCAAGCAATGCAATGGCTTCCTCCTCAGGCGGTGTAATGCGCAGGGTCAGAAACCCTTCACTTTCTCCGCGCCGGATTGCCAGAACACGGTGTGACGGGGCTCCCGAGACAGCTTCTTCCCAGTCATAGTAATCCTTATATTTTATTCCTTCTTCTTCTTTCCCGGAAATTACCTTTGACCGCATCATCCCTTTATTGCGGAAGAGATCACGCAGCTTCTGGCGGGCCCGCTGGTCTTCGCTTATCCATTCGGCAATGATGTCCCGCGCTCCAGCGAGAGCTTCTTCGGAAGCTGCAACCCCTTTTTCAATATCAACGAATGCTGGAGCTTCTGCTGCGATGTCCATACTGCCCTGTTCGAAAACCTTCAAGGCCAATGGCTCCAGTCCCTTCTCCTTTGCCATTGCAGCTCTGGTACGACGCTTTGGCCGATAGGGAAGGTATATGTCTTCAAGGGCGGTCATTGTATCCGCCTGATCAATCATTTCTCTTAAATCGTCTGTAAGCAGTTCCCGCTCTTCCAGGGACTTAATTATCGCTTCACGCCTTTTATCAAGTTCACGGAGCTTTTCGAGCCCATCCCTGATTGCGGCAAGAGACACTTCGTCGAGGCTTCCCGTAACCTCTTTCCGGTACCGGGCAATGAAGGGAACTGTTGCCCCGTCGTCAAAAAGCCGTGCCGCTGCCTCTACTTGAGACGCCTTTAGAGCAAGCCCTGAGGAGATCGTCTGGATATGTTCTTTCTTCATGAATGATTCAATAGTGAGTACGATAGACGTGCAGGGGTTCTAGAGAAGAAGAGAGAGAATTCCCGCTTCTTTAATTTAACGGTTCCCGGTCGGACGTCTTGTCTGTTTTCTAAAAGGCTGCTTTTTCCCCGGATGCTGCCCGGGCTTGTCAGATCCGCGGGAGACAAATCCCTTTCGTGAAGGTCTTTCCTGCTGGCGCTGCTGTGTACTTTTCCCTCTCTGCGGAGTAGTTTTATATCTGGCCCTGTTTACGGATACACGGCGATAATCGGTAACAATCATTTCTTCGCTCAGGGGCATAACGGGAATTTTCTGCTTAATATAGTCCTCTACGTCGGTAAGGGAATGGACATACTCTTCACATGCAAGGCTTATTGCTCTGCCAACGGCGCCTGCGCGGGCAGTCCTGCCGATCCGGTGTACATAGTCTTCCGAGTCCTGAGGGAGATCAAAGTTTATAACGTGTGTCACCCCGTCGATATGGAGCCCCCGGCTCGCAACATCCGTTGCCACCAGGATGGGCAGTTTGCCCTCCTTGAACCGGGCCAGCACCTTCATCCGTTTGCTCTGGGGAAGGTCCCCGGTGATAGCGGCGGTTGCTAACTTATTTGCGTTCAGGGTTGCCTCAAGCCTTGCAGCAACGATTTTGGTATTGCAGAAAATAAGGTAGCGTCCTTCCGGTTCCCGTCTGAGAATTCCGATGAGAAGGCCGAGTTTCTCAGACTTGCCGGCGTGATAGAGCTCCTGTTCAATCTGCTCAACAGTGATGTTTTCCGGCGTAACAGAGATCTTTTCCGGCATATTCATGTGTTCATAGCACAATTCCAGCACACGGTGCGAGAGCGTTGCTGAAAAGAGCATGGACTGCCGCTTGTCATATGGAGACATTCTTCGGAGCAGAAATCGGAGGTCACTGATAAATCCCATGTCAAAAAGACGGTCCGCCTCGTCAATAACAAGAAACTGGGTTTTTCGAAGACTGTACACTTTCTGCTTGAGATAATCGATGAGCCGGCCCGGCGTTCCAATGAGAATGTCAACACCCTTTGAGATCTGATCGCGCTGTTTCAGATAATCAATGCCTCCAAAGACGGGAACTATCCGGAATCCCGCAAAACGGCCCAGTAATGATGCCTCGGCGGTTATCTGACTTACCAGTTCCCGTGTCGGTGCAATGATGAGAGCTCTCGGTGACGTCCCTTTTTGCACAGGGGGGACCTCGAGCATGCGTGAGAAAACAGAAATGAGGAACGCAGCGGTCTTGCCTGTACCTGTCTGGGCCTGCGCAGCTATGTCTTTTCCGCTTAATGACTCTGGAAGGCTTTGGGCCTGCACCGGTGTGCACTCACTAAACCCGGCAGCCCTGATTCCCTCAAGAACTTTCTCATGAATATTTAAATCTTCAAATTTCACTGTATCTACTATACATGAAGAGGAGGATAACTATAAAGTGGGGAAGAATTAAAGGAAGGATGCGACATTGCTGTGTGCGAACACAAGGGCAGGCACAGGGGCCTGCCCCTACAATTCCTACCTTGCGCTCTTCAGCGCTTTCAATGCTGCACTTTCTCCTGCAAGATATCCGGTGCTCCAGCAGACCTGAAGGTTAAATCCTCCTGTCGGCCCGTCAAGGTCAAGGACTTCTCCTGCGAAAAAGAGGTTGTTTATTATTCTGGAACTCATGGTTTTTGGGTCAACCTCTTTTAATGCTACTCCACCAGTGGTAATAATCGCTTTGTCAAATCCCTGCAGTTCCTTTACTGTCAAAGGGAACTGTTTTAAAAGTGAGCGCAGTTTCTTCCGTTCATCCTTTGAAATTGAGTTGCCCTTCTTGTCGGGCTCTATTGCTGCCAGTTGAAGAAATACAGGGATGAGCTTTGCGGGAAGCAGGTGGGTGAGGATGTTTTTAATAGCCCTGTTCTTCATTTTTTCAAGATCACGCAGTATTCTCCTGTCGAGGGCCGCAAAATCCAGTGCCGGTTTAAAATCGATTGATAAATTTGTCTGGTCCCCGGCACGTAACTTCCCGATTAACTTACTCATGTCAAGGATAATCGGACCACTCATGCCATGGGCGGTAAATAGAGCTTCTCCAAAGCGCTCATCTTTTTTTCTGTTTTTTTGATAAACAGAAATACTCACGTTTTTCAGGCTTAATCCCTCCAGGGCCCTTACCCATTTTTCTTTTACCATAACCGGGGTGAGCGCAGGCTCCGGCGGCACTATTGTGTGCCCAAGCTGTTCTGCCCATCTATACCCTTCACCTGTGGATCCTGTACGGGGATAGGAAAGCCCTCCCGTACTGATAATGTAATTGGTTGCTTTTATTTCTCTGTCCGGGAGAAGAATCTCATCTATTTTATCCTCTGATGCCGATATGCTCTTCACGCTGCAATGTGTAAGAAGAGTAACCTTATATTTCTTTAAAAGATTCAGAAAGAGTTCCTGCACATCTCTTGATTTATTTGTTTCCGGAAATATTCGTCCTCCCCGTTCAGTTATTGTCTGCAGTTGGTTCCTGTGAAAAAAGTGCACTGTCTCCTGCATTCCAAAATGATAGAGAGCACTGAAGAGAAATTTACCGTTCCTGCCGAAGTGTTCAGCAAAACGTTTCACGTCTGCCTCGGCGTTTGTTATATTGCACCGTTCTTTCCCTGTCATCAGCAGTTTTATCCCGGGCATGTGATTTTTTTCGAGCAGCACCACGCGGGCCCCCAATTCGGCAGCCCGGAATGCCGCCATCATACCGGCTGGTCCCGCCCCGATTACTGCGAGATCATAAATCTCTGAATTTACTTTTTTTGATTTATTCATACGCACAGATAGTATCTTTCTGCATTTTTGCTCTCTGATTGTATAACATATTCCCCATGAGAAAAATCATACTGGCATCCGCTTCACCCAGGAGAAAGGAGATTCTCAGGATGACGGGCCTGAAGTTTTCTGTCTGCAAGAGCAGGTATAAAGAGGATATGAACAGGCCCCTCAAACCGCGTAGTCTCGCGCGATACCTGTCGCGGAAAAAAGCTGAAGCTGTGGCGGAAAAATACAGAAACTCCCTGATCATAGCGGCGGATACGTTTATTGTCATTCAGGAAAGAATCCTTGGGAAGCCAAAAGGGCCGAAGGATGCAGAGAGGATGTTGACCATGCTGAGCGGTAAGGCACATGCAGTGATTACCGGTTTTTCCATTCTCGATACGGGCAGCAGCAGACTGGTGTCAAGATCAGTTGAAACAAAGGTGTACTTCAGGAAAATTGCCAGAGAAGAAATTGGAGCTTATATAGGAACAAAAGAGCCTCTGGACAAAGCCGGCGCATATGCGATCCAGGGCCTTGGAGCGGTTTTTATTAATAAAATCGATGGGGATTTCTTCAATGTGGTGGGGCTTCCTCTGTGTGCTCTGGCAGAAAGCCTGAAAGAGTTTGGTGTTTCAGTTTTGAAACAGAGCATAAGTGCAAAAGAGCAAAAGTGCATCAGGAAGGGATGAACAGGTTCCTTTGTGTGTCACCTGATTGAAGGAAGTGACTGGACGGCTGAATAAATATCATTCACGTTATTCTTGATAGATACGGGCAAACTATGTATCCTTTGATAACTACCCCGCTTTTGTACTTATGCACTCCCGAACTTTTGCTCTTTTACACTTCTGTATAATAAATCATGCTTAAAATCGGAAACAAAGCTTTTCCCTCTTCGCTTATTCTTGCCCCCATGGCAGGGATAAGCGATCTGCCTTACCGCATGGTGAACCGGTCCGCCGGATGCGGACTTGCCTTTACGGAAATGATAAGCACCAATGCACTTGTGCACAAAAGCCTGAATA
>CALZGI010000115.1 GCA_945786855.1 Thermodesulfovibrionia bacterium
CACCTGCACTATGTGTCAGGCAGTTTTGATGATCCTGAGAGTTATAAAGAGCTTTCCCTGCGTCTCGAGAAACTGTCAACGCCGACCGGAACGGGAAAAAGAGAAATCATTTATTACCTTGCTGTCCCCCCCCATTTTTTACCGTCCATATTCAAAAACCTTTCCTTCTGTAAACTTTGCCGGGGCGATTTTGACGCCCGTGTCATTATTGAAAAACCCTTTGGGCAGGACAGGACTTCTGCCAGGGAACTGAATGAACTTATTGCATCCGCATTCGATGAGAAGCAGATCTACCGCATTGATCATTACCTGGGGAAGGAAACGGTCCAGAACATTCTGTTCTTCCGCTTTGCCAACAGCATCTTCGAACCGCTCTGGAACCGCAGGTATATCGATCACGTTCAGATCACTGTGGCTGAATCCCTCGGAATTGAGAACAGGGCCCGGTTTTATGAGAAAGCAGGGGTGGTCAGAGACATCGTGCAGAACCATATGATGCAGATCCTTTCCCTTGTCGCAATGGAGCCGCCCATTAGCTTTGCGGCCGACAATATCCGGGACGAGAAGGGCAAAGTGTACCGTACCATTCGACCGATGGATGAAGAATATATTGACAGGTATACCGTTCGGGGGCAGTATGGAGGAGGGGTGATTCGGGGTGAAAAAACTGTGCCCTACCGCAGCGAGGCAAAGGTGTCAGAAACATCGGTTACGCCTACTTTTTTTGCAGGGAAATTTTACATCGATAACTGGCGCTGGGCAGGCGTGCCTTTTTATCTGAGAACAGGGAAACGCCTTCAAAAACGCATAACCGAAATAAGTATTCATTTTAAGCAGCCTCCGTTGAAGCTGTTCAGTACCACCTGCGAAATTCGTGAACCCAATGTTCTTGTCCTGGGCGTGCAGCCCGAGGAAGAAATAGTATTGCATATCGGCGTAAAGCACCCCGGGATTGGGAACCAGCTTTATCCTGTCAATATGAATTTCAACTATGAACGAGATCTGCAGGGAGATGTTCATTTCCCCCTGGCCTATGAACGGCTCCTCCTCGACTGCATGAAGGGAGATCAAACACTCTTCGCCCGGCAGGACGGCATTGAGGCCATGTGGTCCGTTGTTGATCCTATTATAGAAAGATGGGATAATACTGATGCCCCGGAGCTTCCCAACTACACTGCAGGATCATGGGGCCCTGAAAAGGCAGACGAGCTGATACAGAACGATGGACGGCAGTGGAGGATCATTTAAAACAATGGAGGAGTCTCTATGAGCAATGAAAATCAATTGGACCAGTTATGTATAAACACCATCCGCACCCTCTCAATGGATGCGGTACAGCAGGCCAACTCGGGCCATCCCGGGACTCCCATGGCCCTGGCGCCCGTAGCATATTGCCTCTGGCAGCGCTTCCTGCGCTTTGACCCGGAACATCCGATCTGGGCAAACCGGGACAGGTTTGTACTCTCAGCCGGTCATGCCTCGGCGTTGTTATACTCCCTGCTGCATCTGAGCGGGGTGAAAGCTGTTGATCCCATGTACGAAATTCTTGGAAGGCTGTCGGTGGAACTGGAAGACATAAAGAACTTCCGTCAACTTGACAGCAAATGCCCCGGACATCCTGAATACCGCTGGACTTCCGGCATAGAAACGACGACGGGCCCTCTCGGACAGGGAGCTGCAAACAGTGTGGGAATGGCGATTGCCGGACTGTGGAGTTCGGGTTACTTCACCCGCCCCGGATTCGAACTCTTTGATTATGATGTATATGCCCTGTGCGGAGACGGAGACATGATGGAGGGCGTCTCCGGTGAAGCGGCGTCAATGGCAGGGCATCTCAGGCTTTCCAACCTCTGCTGGATCTATGACAGTAATCGTATCACAATTGAGGGAAGCACAGACCTGGCATTCAGTGAAGATGTGGCCGCACGATTCATCAGCTACGGATGGACTGTCACACGTGTGGGGGATGCAAATGACCTTGATATGCTGGAGCGTGCCTTCTCTACCTTCAAAAACACAAATGACCGCCCCACCCTCATTATTGTTGACAGCCATATCGCCTACGGCTCACCAAACAAACAGGACACGGCTTCTGCCCACGGGGAACCTCTGGGAGATGAGGAGATCCGCCATACGAAGCGCAATTACGGCTGGCCGGAAGATTCTCACTTTCTCATCCCCGACGGGGTACGCGAACATTTCCAGGCAGGAATAGGGAAACGGGGAAATGAGCTAAGAAACGCATGGATGCAAAAGTTTGAGGATTACAAGCAGCAGCACCCTGAGCTCGCTGAACATATCTACATGATGCAGCACCGGAAACTCCCTGAGGGCTGGGACAGGGACCTGCCGGACTTCCCGGCCGACCCGAAAGGAGTCGCGAGCCGCGCCTCATCAGGCAAGGTACTGAATGCCATAGCAAAGAATGTCCCCTGGCTCATGGGGGGCTCAGCCGATCTTGCCCCCTCTACGAAAACACTGCTGACCTTTGATGATGCAGGGGGAGACTTTTCAATAGAAAGCCCGGGCAGCCGCAATTTTCATTTCGGTATCCGAGAGCATGCTATGGGTTCCATTATCAATGGTTTGTCCCTTTCAAAAATCAGGCCCTACGGCGCTACATTCCTTATCTTCAGTGATTACGCACGGCCGGCAATACGGTTGAGCGCCCTCATGGAAATTCCTGTCATATATATATTTACCCATGATTCGATTGGTGTCGGTGAAGACGGACCTACCCATCAGCCGGTGGAGCATCTGGCATCGCTGCGCGCAATTCCGGGCCTCATAACAATTCGGCCTGGTGACGCCAACGAGGTAGTTGAAGCGTGGAGAGTAATCATGCAGCTCCGTCACGAGCCGGTTGCGCTAGCGTTGACCCGTCAGTCCATTCCAACCCTTGACCGGACCAGATATGCTCCGGCAGCGGGGGTCTCAAGGGGTGCCTATGTCCTGGCTGATGCAGACGACGGCAAACCTGAAGTAATACTTCTTGCAACGGGAAGTGAAGTGCATCTC
>CALZGI010000116.1 GCA_945786855.1 Thermodesulfovibrionia bacterium
GTACAGGATCAGAGCAGATCTGTACAGCAGGGGCATGGACAGATGACTACAGCAGCGTGAGCAGTTTTGAAGCATCGGAAGTGACATGTGACTCTCTGGACAATGACTGCGACACCCAGACAGATGAAGGTGTTACGATTACCTATTATGAAGATTTCGACAGTGACACCTACGGGAATGCTGCAGTAAACCAGGAGGCATGCAGCCAGCCGACGGGGTACGTGGGAGATAACACAGACTGCAATGACAGTGATCCTTTTATAAATCCTGATACGTACTGGTATCCCGATTTCGACGGGGACGGATATGGCAATCCGGCCATTTCATTGCAACAATGCAGCGAACTGACTGATTTTGTACTGGACAATACTGATTGTGATGATAACGATTATGATATATATCCCGGTGGTCCTTCTGTGAGGATTGAATCCCCTCTCTCTTATTTCCCGACCATTCAGGATGCCTATGATGCAGCGGCAGAAGGGTCTTTTATCCAAAGCAAGGACATTATTATTATGGAAACTCTGGCTTTTAACCTGAACAAATCAGTCGTCATAGAGGGAGGGTATGACTGCAGCTTTGCAGCTAATGCAGGGAATATAAGCATAAGCGGTACTATGACTATTACTGAGGGAGCGGTAACAATTGATAATTTCAGCATCCAGTGAGATATGACTGATCATACGTACGTGGGCGCTTTATATGTACTATTCACTAAAAGCGCTTACAGAAATGGCAGAGGCTTTCGATGAGTAATATCTTTCCATACAGTTCGGTCTCCCTCTTTGAGCCCGCCTTGCCAATTTATTCTGTATACATGATGTTATCAAAATAGGCATCCTGCTGCACAATGTTCAATTCGAAGCTATTCACCATAATACTTCTTCCGTCGCTATGTATGGCAAACCTTTCTCCAAAGGCATCAACTGTTGTTTGACCCGGGCCGAATGTGATTGTTATTCTGTAATTATTGTTCTGACTGTATCCGCTTACAGGAGCGCTGTCTACCTTTACTCCTCCCACAAATTTACGAAGCCCGACAGGTTCGTAACCGTCTCTATTGTCCAGCTCATAATAAGTATCCCCATCCTGCATGAGCCGCAATGTAAATATCGCCCCGTTTGGATACTTGCCAGTGGGCAAAAAATCGATTCTAAAAGTGCCACGTACCCTGGAGGGCAAACTGTGAGAAAATTGCACCCCCACATCATCGCCAGTTACAACCTGCACACGTCGCTCGGTATCATAAACAAACCGACCTGTCCCTCCATCGGTCCAGGTCTGTGTGACTGTATAGTCTTCTGTGCTGTGAACGCTGAAATCATCCTGAAAAAGAATGTCTGGTACGGGTTTAAAAATAAAGCTCTCATTGACAGGAGCGAGAGGGGCGCCTGATAACCCATTCCCGAATACCTCAAGGCTCTTCTCTCCACTGTTCCAACCAGAAGAATCTACTGATTGCGCCTCCGCATCATCTCCGGAAAAAAGCGTTCTCCCGCAGTTGGCAGGATTAATCTCAGTCCCATGTGATGCATCTGTCGGTCTTTCCGTCCCTGTTGTAATATAAATGCCGTCTATCAGATAGTCCTTTTCACGAATCCATATATTGATTGAATGAAGGCCTGCCGTGGCAACAGATAGAGTGTTTGAGCCTGTCCACTGAGAACCTGTCCAGTCCCAGTTATTCCAGCTATGCGAAATAAGAGACCCATTGCAGGACCCGTCCAGTCCAATATACACTGTATCACTATATCCATCTGTTGCATAGCCGCGTATCCATACCTTGTAGTCTCCTGCTTCCGGGAAGTTGATATGATATTCTTTTCCCTCACCCGTCGAGGGACAGCTGCTGCCGCCGTTCCCATTGCTTTTGAGGTATCCTGTACCAAGTCTGCCTTCCTGAGATTCTTCAATAGTAAATCCAGATGTCCCCTGATTGACAGTTCCTGTGAAATTCTCTGCTTCAATATACGTACCTTTTGGGTCTGCAGCACAACTGCCACCATCCTCTGTAACTGTATACCACACGTTCTCTGCGCTGCAGACATCCACGATTGATGTTAAATCCAGGGTATTCCCAGATAACGTCTGTCCTGTAATAACTGAAACAGCTGACTCCTCACTATTTCCATCACAGTCATTATCTACCCCGTCACAGACCTCAACTGCTCCCGGATATACACTTCCATCACTGTCATCACAGTCTACTTCTCCGCAGATACCCCCTCCAATCGAATAACCATCGCTGTCACTGTCTGTACAGGTCACCGTTGTGTTGTATACAACATCAATACGTTCCTGTCCGGAAACACTGGGGATATAATTTGTCCTGTACCCTACTCCAACACGCCCAACAGCAGCACGATAATTTCTATCGGCAAGGGGGGTCACATAACGATTGTTATTTGTATCTATGTTCATATAAATTCTAAATTTCCCTGTTACTTCATCAAATCCCACAACTTCTTCTCTTGAATCTCCCAGGATGTCTGCAAGAAAAGAGTAATACCATGAAGCTGCGCATCCGGTGCCGGGAGGATTTCCGTGGTGATAGAGTTCCTTCAGACCATCTCCCTTAACCCAGTCAATAGGGGCCTGTCTCAGGTTTGTCGGCATACCATCGCACCCTTCTATACCCGGATCGGTAGTGAGTATTCCCTTCTCTGTTATATCTTCCCCTGAAGCGGCAAAAAGATGAGGTATGCTGGGAGTATTTCTTGTATCATCCTCATCTCTTTCATAGGCAAAGCACTCCATTCCCGGGTAATTCATGGTTAGTTCTGCACACCATCCCTGCTCCCATCCATCATGATTGCCATCTGTATAGTGGGGCGGGTTCCATAGTGAGCCACCAGATGCGCTAAATAACCACGCCTTCCCCTGTCCTAAGGTACTTTCCCCTCCTTCCATTCCCATAAACGTCTCCAGTCCGGGAATCTCCGGATCGATATCTCCTGGATAACATGCATCATTATGATAGTTATTTCCTTCCCAGAGCAGCGTAAAATCATCGTCAATAGCTATTCCACAGGGAATAATTTCGTCTTTGCCATCATTGTCGATATCCGCTACCGGCAACCCGTGAGTGCCACGTCCATAAGCCCAGTCAACGAACACAAGTTCATCATCAAGCATAAGATTCCCTGATGTACGATCGTAGTAATACGCTGTAAATCGCTGTCTGGCTTGATAAAGCCCATTTTGAATTATAATGAATGGATCGGGAATCCCATCGCCGTCCATGTCTTTCAAATAAGCGATTGCAGAATACTCTATCACCATGTCCCCTGTGAGAGGAGGATTATAGGTTGGCCACGGAGTCGTTGCTTTGATCTCTCCAGTTTCCCCGTTCATTATTGAGAGCGTCTCTCCATAAATACCTGAACGGGTAATAATTTCTGCTTTTTTATCTCCATCCAGATCCCAGGCAAGGAGAGGGTCCTGTTGTCTTCCTGTCTTAAATCCGCAGGTCTGAAATTCAATATTTACTTTCCATTTTGGCTGCCAGCTCCCGTTTTCATGGAGAATTCCCGTAACTTCCTGGGGAGCATTCATATCATTTTTTCTACAGATAGCATAATTAGGAGACGTGACTACAAAATCCAGAACACCATCACCATTCAGATCAGCAGGCACAACTGAATCAGCAGTATCCCAACTGTCCATGAATGAAATATCGAGATAGTTTTTCGTAAGACCCTGTTGAACAGTCACTTTGGAAAGATGTGAGTCCTCACCTTCAGTGCCATTGTTTACTGTTCTCGCAAAGTAATAATAATCCTGGTTATGCAAATTTGCAGTTGTGTCATGGTAACTGGTTGATGAAGTAACAGGGTGGATGTTCACTTTCGTGAATTGTCCATCCGCTGATGTGCTGCGATACAGGTTAAAACCAGTATCCCTACTATCAATCGGGAGCAATCTCCACGAACAATATGCCGATCCTGCCTTGGGAAGGCATTGGAGGCCCCTCCCGAGAAGTTCAAAGGCACTACTATAATTTCTGGAAGTAACTACAAGTAGACAGAATGCTATTATTGTTAATATTGCATGTTTTCTCAATTCAATCTCCTCACTGTTAATTGCAGTTACACTTCTTCAGCAAAAAACAGATAATGTGATATATTATTTTTCGATTCCGAGGCAATCTACTGTAATACAATTGAAAGAATAAATAAAGAGGCCGGCCATATTTATAAATTTGCAAATTCCATGAATAGAGCCAACTGTCTGATTTTTATGATTATTCAAAGACAAAAAAAGAAATAAAAGAATATTACGAAGATAGGCAGGAGTATAAGATGAAAAGAAGTGAAGTCGTTATCCAAATAATGTCTGATCAGAAGGCTCTCAGGTGTAAATGTTCATTAATCTTCTTACCCTAAATGTAAAGGGATGATACTGAGTGCTCTATTGAATGACGGATTGGGGCAGAACTCCTTTTACCTTTCAGAATATATGTAGGGATGCAGTATGCTCCTATACCTACGGCAATGGTTGACAAGCACTATCTACAGGATCAAAGTTACTATCATAGGCACCCACGCATTTGTTCGTACCGGGCCCGTTCACGGGATCTTCAAGCCGGGTATTTGCAACAAATGTTGATGATGTAGCATCAGTATAGATAGCGCCCCTCGGCCCTAGACCAATCTCATAAGATGTTGACAGTATTGAACCGCTGATTTTCACACTGCTGTTTGACTTACTGGTTATGCCGTTTGCCGTTATATTGACGAGTTCAGGAGAAGAATTCGAATTTGTTATGCCATACTTAATTAATCCGCTTCCGGTTGCTGTAACATTCACCATTTTCGGGGACGAATCACTATTGGATACTGCAATTCCTGTTATGTCGCCACCCCAGGCATAAATTGTTACATTATTCATCACAGGAGATGAAGAGATATTAGCAATGCCCTTGGCGCTGCCGCCGCCAACACTGACCTGTATATTCACATTGTTCATTACCGGCGAGGAAGATAAGTTGTACATACCTGTCCCACTATATGCACCTGACATGTATACAGTCACATTGTTCATTACCGGAGATGACAATTCGTTATATATTCCATACGTCGTATCACCGAATGATAGACTGAATGTAACGTTGGTTATCTTTGGGGATACGTTATTATTATACATTCCATTTATGACAAAGTAGTTAGTGTGAAACCTTAAAAATCTTATCTCTGCATAGTTTGCACCATGGACCAGATTTGCGAACTGCTCGTTCAGTGTAATTGTCGTTACATTTTCACCAGATCCTTCAATATCCACATACTCCTCCATCTGCAAGGTATTAGTGACCGCATAAACACCGGGCATAATCTTCAGCATACAGGGGTTCGTGCTTGAGGGCGTCCCGCACCATGCCGTCAGATCATTCATGGCCACAAGGGGGTCACTGTAATCCCCGCCGCTTTTCGCAACCACTGCCAGCCCCGCGTACTTCCCTGCAGCTTTTATCTGTGTCGAACCATCAGGAAACTTGATCCCCCCGCTCGTTGATTCAATCGTCCCGGCGACAGTAAGCATTTCTGTGGGAGAAGAGGTGCCGACCCCTACATTGCCCGATGTATCTATCACAAGTTTCTCAGACAAATTGCTTATTACA
>CALZGI010000117.1 GCA_945786855.1 Thermodesulfovibrionia bacterium
CTTGTAGGACTCACCATTGATCATGATCTGCCATTTACCTGTACGAACAGGTGTTCCACCTTCACGGAGGGTCGGAGCAGGCTTAGCACCATCAAGGTTCTCGCCATCTGCATCTTTTTTCCAGATTGGGAGTCCCCACTCTTCAAAAAGCTTTACAGACTCGTCAACGTGACGGCCGAGGTCGTAAATAAGGTCTTCACGTACAACGCCCATAAGGTCGGACCGTACGTACCTGACATAATCTTCACACTTATTTTCACCAACATACGTATTGATAGCTGACAGACCCATAGCGACGGCGCCGCTTCTGTCTGCTGCAGCCTTGTCAACCATTGTGATCTTTAATTTGTCAGCTGCAGCCCATCTGGCACCTTCATAAGCAGAGCCGCAACATGCCATGCCGCCGCCGATAAGGAGCAGATCAGTCTCATGCTCAACAATTTCAGGCTTTTCACAGTACGAAAATGTACATGTTTCTTTTTCCATTATCTTTTCTCCTCCTTTTATTATTCTGAGCGTGCAGGGCTGTTAAAAAACCCGGGCTCTTTTAGCTTTGACATGTCTGCTTCCGGCTTGCCGCCATAACAATCAATTGAATCTTCTGCAGTTGTTCTGATCGGGAACTTGAATCTTTTGAGGACACCATTTCTGAACTTCACAGTCCACATAATAGCATCAGTTCCTCTCATCGGAATAACACTGGCATTAAGCGGGACAAAGTCCGCATAACCCCTGACTTCGATTGCCTGCTGCGGGCAGATCTTTACACAGTTGTAACACTCCCAGCACTGCTCAGGCTCCTGGTTGTATGCCTTCATGAGATCTCTGTCCAGAGCCATGAGGTCATTGGGACAGATGTACTGACATGCTGTCTTATCCTGGGCCTTGCAACCATCACATTTTTCAGCAATTACAAAACTTGGCATTGCGCTTCCTCCTTCTTTTGGTTTTTTCAGCTTAAATTAAGCTCTTGTTTAACAGATCCTGCAACTACTCCAGTCGCTTTCATCTATGATAAACACCCGTTCTCAGCAAGCTATGCTTAAACTGAAGCGGGTTACTCTATGTTGAGACTTACAATAAGTCTTTGCAAATCACCTCTACTTGCTAATACTCTGATAATAATTAATCAGAATTTCAGCCACTTCAGGACGTGAGAATTCTTTGGGTGGAGCAATACCTTTGCCCAGCATTTCACGGACTTTTGTGCCTGAAAGCAGAACAAAGTCTTCTTTCGTATGATCAGGCGCTTCACACATCATCACAACCTTGTCCAGCTTCTTCGAATATGCAGTGTGGTCAGCTTTGAAGATTTCAATGTCAAGTGCACCGGCAGGAACATCATTCTCAAAGATAGTTTGAGCATCGAATGCACCGTAGTGATCGCCTACACCAGCATGGTCACGACCAACAATGAAGTGAGTTGCGCCCATGTTCTGACGGAATACAGCGTGCAATACACCTTCCCGTGGACCGGCATAAAGCATATCGAAACCGTACCCGGTAACCATTGCACTGTTTTTCGGGAAGTACAGCTCAACCATTTTACGAATCGCAGCATCACGAACAGGTGCCGGGATATCTCCGGGTTTCAGCTTACCTAAGAGCATGTGAATAACCAGTCCGTCGCAGCCTAAGCGGTCCATTGCCATGTGGCACAGTTCTTCGTGAGCCAGGTGCATCGGGTTACGAGTCTGGAAGGCAACAACTTTCTTCCAGCCGTGCTCAGCGATTTCGTTACGAATCTCGACTGCAGTACGGAACGTGTCCGGGAACTCATCCTGGAAGTACGAGAAATTCAGCACTTTAATTGGGCCGGAAATACAAACTTTACCCTGAGCATTGAATGCTTCAACACCGGGGTGAGCTTCGTCAGGGCTTGGCGCATACACTTTTTCAGATATCAGCGCCATATCTGCATCGCTGAATTCTTCAACTGCTTCTACATCCATAACGGCCAGCACAGGATGGCCTTCGACATTCGGATCTTTCAGTGCAATGCGGTCACCGGCCTTGATTGAGCCTGCATCTTTCACCAGGTTTAAAACCGGAGTAGGCCAGAACAGGCCGGATGCTGTTTTCATATTGTTCGCAACAGACAGCGCATCAGCTTTATTCATGTAGCCGGTTAACGGGTTGAAGTAACCGGCACCCAACATAACTGCATTCGCTGCAGTAGCTGAGCTCACAACAAGAGAAGCCAGACCTTCAGCTTCCTTCTGCAGGGCTTCATTTTCTGCCGTGTCATATACAAATAGCGGGTTCAGTTTGTCTGAACCATGGGGTTTAATTACTGACATTTCTTCCTCCTTGATTATTTATGTATTTTAAGACCCAAGCACTGAGCATACTTTATTAAAAATATCGTCGATGCTTCCTGTTCCTTCAACTGACTTGAGAATACCTTTCCCCTTGTAATAATCGATAAGCGGGGCGGTTGATTTCTCATATACTTCCAGCCTGTTTTTTATTGTGTCTTCCTTGTCATCGTCCCTCTGCATGAGTTCACCGCCGCATTTGTCACAAGCGCCTTCTTTCTGAGGTGCTGAAAAGTGAATATTGTACATCTGCTGGCAGCCCTTGCATGTTCTTCTGCCGGTCAGCCTCTTCATGAGATCATTCATTGGAACATCAACACTCAGTGCGTCTGTCAGTGGTGTATTCATTGAAGAAAGCTCAGCATCAAGGGCCTCCGCCTGAGGAGTTGTCCTCGGGAAACCGTCCAGGATATAACCCTTTTCACAGTCATTCTGGGCAAGCCTCTCTTTGACAAGACCAATGACGACAGAATCAGGGACCAGCCCTCCTGAGTCCATATATGATTTTGCTTCCTTGCCAAGGGGGGTGCCGTCTGCAACGGCCTTTCTCAGGATATCACCGGTAGAAATCTGGGGGATGCCATGCTTTTCAATGAGCTTCTTGGCCTGTGTCCCTTTCCCGGCTCCAGGTGCTCCTAATAAAACTAGTCTCATTTACTTCTCCTTTTCAATTTATTTCAAGGATACAATCATTTTCTGTTTAATTGACGGCACACCACCCGTTCGTGATGCAGACCAAAAGTGGTATTAACCCGTTCGTATAATATTAAAAAATAGAAGAAGGACTAACAGTTTGATATGATATAAATAGTTTCGAATTGAGTCAATACAAAAATTTAAATTAGTATATAACATTTGCTTATTATTTAAAGAAATATTGAATTTAACCTTATTTAACAATAAGTTATCTAACGAACGCCTCTTCCCCGGCCAGCCATTCTTATATCTATATTTGCGTTTCCAATAAAATTCCCGATCCAGCATTTAAGTAAATAAAGTGGCCGTTTAACCTTACATCCCCATTATGAGCTGACCATTCAATATCAGCCATTTGATAAGCACAATACGAGAAGGTTCTTGCGGGGTCTCCGGGCTTAAGAAAACTATGATAAATACCGAAAAATAGATAGAAAAGTAAAATATTGACTGATGTTATCATCAGGTGGATGCTATGGACGAAAACAAAAAAAGGAGTAAATCACACTCGCCAAACCCGGAAAGGGAAAGTGGGGGTTCCTCCCCGGGGAAGATCAGCAATCCAGCCTCCTCTCAGCGCCTTGTCTGCTGGCAATTTATTGAAGAATATGCATCGCCCTTTGCCAGGCATTTCGAAAAGTGCTATAAAGAATCCCGGGGAGAGACGTCCTCTGAATGGAAGCCACCTGTAAGTAGTGAATATTTATATCATATTCTCTTTACCATCGACAGAAGCAGGGAGTCGAAGCAGGAGGCAAAAAAAGTCCTCGAGGATATGGTCCGCCATACTTTTGAGGCAGAGACAATACTTACCCACACCTTTTTCTATATGGTCAAGGATGTTATCGACTGCCTTCTGATCCGAAAAGGCCGCCTCCACGAACTGGACACTATCATGAGTCTCATTCACGAAGTCACCAAACTTCTGTTTGAGGCATACTACAAAGTCACCAGGCCCGTAACCATTATTAAACCGGATATAGACAGAAGCTCAAAGGAATATCAGGGAATTATAGAGACTTTCGGGAAGTACCTCGACAGCGAGGCAGCAGATAGTGATGGTCCCGAGCTCACAATTCACACGTACTACCGCTCAATCCCAATAGAACTGAACGCAGCTGTGAAAACTGTGAATACAGAAGGAGTTACATTCAACATACATCCCTACGAGGCAGTTGCACTGTCACACCTCGGGATGGCCGTAGTCAAGAGTTCTCTCCACAATGCTGTTTTTAAGGCCTATACAAGCGCGGTAAATCTGGAAGAAAAAACCGCCACATTCTCGCACTTCATACAGGAAGGAGAGGACCTCCATCAAAGATCTCACATAAGGGTGGAGCCCGGAAGCACTGAAGTAGGGAAAATTATCACCCATCTCGATGAAACACCTGCCATTATTTATTGTATTTCAGAAGTTTCGGTGACTTTATATGTAAGAAATATAACAATCAGCCATTATGAGCCGGGGTCTTCCGTCCGGTTTATTGCCTGCCTTACTGACGCATACGGGAAAGAAACCATTCCGATTGACATCGAGGCCGTCATCACCATGCTCTGCAAAGAGGAAAAGGGAGACCGCGATTCACATCTGATTGTCCTGGACTTCGAGGCAGATACCTCCCTCAGGTCAGATCTGGCCCAGTATGTTTCCCAGAGGCAGGTTGAGATTATTCGGGAGTTGAAGGATCTGTCGCAGAGCGATTAATAGGGATCTTCCTCAGGGGCAGTTTCGTAAATCTGTAGGCATTCATGAAACCCATCTTACTTTAATATCCGTCAATTAAAAAATGACAGGTTGATATATTAATATCTTTCTGTTTTTGATGGTTGGTTGCTTAGATTGAAATGTTGCTAATATCTATAATGTTCAGAATGGACGAAAGGCCCAGCTTATTTAGAATATCTAATTATGAATGAGCCGTTGCGATTCTTTATCTGATGATTATTGAAATTTATTAGTAAAACGTTCTGATCTAAAAAGGGAAAAGGATCGCCTGAATTTAATGCGGCATTTACGGTAAACAAAGCTGGACCTGACCTGATGGATTCGTGAATTAAGGATCCGGTCTCAACTCATTCGCTTTTTGTTCAACAGGATCAATGACTTTTTCTTTTAAAACACCGAGCAATTGTTTTTTCGTTTTATATTCGAATAATGGTAGTACCCAGGGGTAACGTTCAAAGTGCTCATACATGGCGTATGGCCTGAATTCCCTGGAGATGATAGCCGCTACAGGCAGGGAAGGGTTGAAAGGGATGATATGACTCAGTTCCTGTGGAATGCTTTTAGCATCGGTAATATCTGCAATGATGAATCGCGACATTTGCGCCAGGGTCATAACAGATTCCGTAAGGTCTTTACTGGCGGGTTTTTCAAAATCAAATAAAATGGGGATGTAGTTTCGAGTTCTTAATTCATTTCTTAAGGCATCAAGCACATCCTTTCGCTCCTTGTAAAACCTTCCCAGGATCAAGACGGCTTTCGAGGTGATCGTATCAATGGCGTTTCGGATTTTGGAATTGTTCAGCAGCAGGTAAATAAATTGGGCAAGCTCTAATTCGTCAACGGTAATCTCCGGTTGATCTGCCGGTGTAATAACCAGATCACGTTGGCTCTGTGGATCACCGACGATATCCCACACGCTGATGCCGTATATACTCGCGTTCTCCAAATTTGTACCGGACATATTTGTTTTTACCAAAATTGCGTTGCTAAGATTTGCAGCCCCAAGGTCGGCATTGGTTAAATTGGCTTCCGATAAATTGGTGACACTCAGGTTAGCGCCTTTGAGATTACAATTCCTCAAATCAGCTTTGCCCATGGGAGCGTAGGAAAAGTCGGCCTCTTCGCAATTGGTATCCGACAGGTTGGCTTTTATCAACCCGGCATTCTTCAGTTTGGCTTTCGATAAGTTCGCTTTATGCAAATTACTTTTATGTAATGCAGTTTGTGACAAATCGGCTCCTGACAGATCTGCCTCAGACAGATCCGCGTCCAATAAGTTGGCCCCTAACAGATCTGCTCCGCTCAAATTAGCCTTACTCAATTTGGCTGCATGGCAATTCGCGTCCATCATTTTGGCGTTGGTCAAGTCAGCACCACATAGATTTGCTTCTCTTAAATCAATGTTATCAGCTTCAATCGCAATCAGCTTTGCGTTTTTTAAATTAGCCTTTTTAAGTCGAGCCTCATGCAGTTCTGCACCCGTAAGATCAGCTTCGGCCAAATTGGCTTTTTCCAGTCGGGCCAAACTAAGATCTGCTTTTTTAAGTAAAGCTCTTTTTAAGTTAGCTTCACGAAGATCCGTCTCATACAATTTAGTGCCGCTCAAATCGGCTTCGGCCAGCTTTGCGCCGCTTAATTTCACACCGCTGAGGTCGGCCCCGCGCAGATTGGCTTTCGACAAATTGAATGGACTTAAGTCGGCATAAACGACATTGAACTTTTCCAATTCAGTGAATAAATTAATCTCCGTTAAATCAGCATTCCTCAAATCCGGTACAACGGTTTTGTGGTCTTTACGCCACTGGTTCCAGGCTTCTGGGCCCTTCTTCAATTGATCGAGATGTTTAGGGTTGGCCATTTTTATTGTAGTTTGATCCTGCGTTTCTTTTTATTGCCAAGTTTAAATACTAGTACAAATTCACGTCACACATGGGGTCACAGGCTATTTTGGCAACTCGACAGATTTCGTCATTCCGCCATATTCATGGATTGAATCATGCGCCCGGATTGTTACCTGCATCGCGTCCTCCGAAATCTTCACTCCTGAAAGACTCCTTGTAAAAGGCTGCTCGCCGACATGGGGATGAGAGAGCGTACGGGTGCCGAGCACGCTCCCGTCAGGTCCGATTACCTCCCATTTATCAGCATAGTGGTCCCATCCTTCATCAGCATGAGTGACGGTAACATCAAAGTGGTAAAGATGATCACCGGATTTTCTCACATCAACATCTATTACATCAGCTTCGCCGGCAAAGAGAACCGGGGGGAGGATGATACACAGAAATAGTACATTCCTTAGAGTCCAGGTATTCATAGCATCAGTATACTCTCCCCTGTTTCACACATCAAGCTCATTTGAAAAGCGCGGAAGTGCGTAAGCGGGTAAGAGAGAAAAAGCAATCTGTCAAAGAGTCTGCCTCTTAACCGACAATTAGCCGTGATAGTTTGTCTCCGGGGTCAGGGGACACTTTCGATAGTGATATTTTCAATACTTGTTATTGTGCCGTCGCTTATTGTCACGTTGCCTTCAATGGTGGTCATGCCGTAGTTTTCCGTGTGAAGGCAGTTGTATCCGCCTTCCAGTGAGACCGATATGGGACGGTTTATGGTGAGGTCCTCTGTGAATGTTTCTTCCCTGCATTGAATAGTGTCCAGGTCCTGGGCTGCATCATAAGCAGATTGCAGTGACGGGAATGCGTTTGAGTCTCCAGCTATATTCGTAGAGGGATAACATACCGTGATATAGTTTGTTCGCGTCAGGGAATCTGGGCTTCCGTCACTATCTGTAATGGTCAGTGTTACTGTGTAAATCCCCGGATCGGCATAGACATGTGAAGGGTCTTTTTCTGCTGAACCGGATGAGTTATCTCCAAAGTCCCATTCATAGGTCATCGGCTGGTCGTAGCCGGCAGAACTGTCGCTAAAATCTACCGCGAACGGTGCGTCCCCCTGTGTCTCGTTTACCGTGAAGTCCGCAACCGGTGAAGAGTCGGCTACGTTTATGACAGTCATCGCTGATTCTGCAGATCCATCATTGTCATATATCGCAAGATTTACAGCAAACGTTCCATTTTTACTGAACGTATGAGAAATGATGCCTGCCGGCGCATAACTGCGGATCCCTCCGTCACCAAAGTACCAGAATCTTTCCACGGGTGTATCGTATGCCGTTGAGGTATCGTTGAAACTTACTGTGAGAGGCTCTTCTCCTGATACAACATCCGCCGTAAAAGTCACAACTGGAGAACTGTCTGAAATTATGGCTGTCGTATTAGCCTCACGAATCGCTCCCTCATCATCGGTTACCCTCAGTTTAATGGTATGAGTGCCGTTCTGGGCGTATTTATGGCTCTGCATCGGAAGTGAAGAACTGTACTCAAAGGTTCCGTCATTATTTACGTCCCATTCATACTGAACTATGCTGTTGTCATCATAGGAGAATGATCCGTCAAGGGTTACCGGCTTGTTTTCTGTTTCATAATAGGGACCTCCTGGTTCTGCAACAGGAGGCACCGAGACATGCTCTGTCGCAAAACTCCACATTGTGCCTTCTTCCGAGGAAGAATTATGATTGTCCCGCGCCACAATCTTCCAGTAGTATTGTTTATCCGGCTGGAGCGTAAAAGTAATAAAATTCGTTGAATCATGCCCGCTTTTATATAATGCAGGGAGAGAAGTTGTACCGAGATAAACGTCATATGAGACAGTATCTCCTGTATCATCGTCAGTACTTGCTGCCCACGACAATGGAGCATTTACATCTACATCACCGGCAGAATCCATAGGGGATGATTTGTATGGAATGGACGGAGAGTTATTTGCCATCGTTGAAACGGTCTTTGAAATGCGATTCCCCGAAGTATCGTATTGATAATCAACCTCTGCTCCACTGTCATGACTGACATCCCTGATCTGCCGTGCGTTGTCGTATCCATACAGAATTGTTTCAGCCCCAGCATGAAACGAAAAGACACCCAGCAGGAAAAGCAGGGTCAAACCTTTAAAATTCATTTATCATCCTGCCTTTCAGGATTCCAATATCCCGATTCAACGCACGATCCTTCCTCATCCGGTCCTCTACTGCTTTAATGACAACGCTAACTGCCGGACCCTTAATGCCAAAACAGCGTCCGATTTCTTTATTCGTCCTTTTATCACTCATTGCTTTCATTAGATAGATAGCTACCTGTCTTTCACTATTCCCTTTGCCCCGTTTCAACAGATCATCTTCTGTCTTGCCATAATGGCTACAACAGCAGGCTATCACTTTTTCAGCAGGGACGTCCTTTCTCAATCTCCTGATCTGAGGCAGCTCATTATCAATATTTACCTTGCCCAACAAATCTTGTATCTTCTCTAAAAACGAGTCTTTCCCGAGCACAAGTCCTGACTCGAGGCTTTCAAAGGGATTATTCACTCCTCTTATGCCTGATTCCACAAACATCCTGTATGCTTTCACGGCATCTCCCTTTCTCTCTGAAAAACACCTTAGAGTGTCTTCTCTGCTCACAAGCTCATCTCCGGCCTTGCTGGTGATATATGCCCGGTAACTCGTCCATCGGCTTTTTTCAGGTTTCTCAGCTTTTTTTGCTCTTACCGGGTTTAAGTGGATGTATCTGCTCAATGTCACCAGATATGCCTCTTTGTCCACGATGATCCCTTTAAATCTGCCTTGGAAAAGATGCCCGCTTCTTTGATACTTCTTATTTACAAAAACGGTGTAACTTGTGTTTATGTTCTGCATTATTTGTGAAATATTTGCTTTCGGCGTTTCAATTAAAAGATGGTAATGGTTATCCATCAATGCGTATGCGTGGAGAAAATATTCGTATTTGTCTTTCGTCCTCTTCAATATTTCAAGAAATCTTTCCTTGTCTCCTGCCTGAAAAAATATTTTCCCCTTCAAATTACCTCTTGAGGTAATATGATAAAACGCCCCTTCAAACTCTACTCTCAATTGTCTTGCCATGTCCCCTTTGTTACTGTTGTTGATAGTTCGAGTTATCAGGGCTTCTAGGGAAACCCTTGTCTCTTCCAGGCACCCCTCAGTCCCTGGAACCTGCGTCCCTGTTTTTTTCGAAGGATAATGCTGGTGCTACAGTATCTGAAACTCAACTTTTAATTTCTTTGATAATTAACGATTGAAGGTTTGACCCTGCTCATATGTCCTCTATACTCGAACTGCACATTCACTGCCATTGATGTCCAATGTCAAGGCCTGACGCCTCAGGTTCATACACTATCATTTTGATTAATTTTGAGTGGAATATTTCGCTTACGGCAGTACTCGACAATTTTTAATTGAATCTCTTCTTTCTTTTTAAGAGACAAGCGCTCCGTTTCATGAGGTGCATCCCAGTGATTAATGTCAGAAGCGTTGAGCATTCGTCCTTTCATGCGTTCTTGTTGAAAATACCAAACTACTTCCATTCGATGCCCGTCTTTTTCGGTATACATAATTGCTTCCCTATTTAAGAATTCGATATACGCCCCATCATCAAATGTGACACGCGATGAAAATATCCTCCTAAAAAGAAGTTCCAATATCTCAGTTAATGTTCTCATAAGTTTCTAGTGAGGAACAATGGGGATACCACGCCATTGCAATACCCGCAGTTCCAAACGCCAAATAGAATTAATATCAATAATATCGCGGATTACCGCATGTGCAGTACCTCTTGCATTGCCAGCAAACGTTGCAGAAGCAACGCGCCACACAATTCGATTCTCGACACTCGCTCCATTCAGAATCGCGCCTATCGGAGTCTTTGTGATTGTTGTACCCAGAGTATCTGCCACTGCACTAGCACCTCTAC
>CALZGI010000118.1 GCA_945786855.1 Thermodesulfovibrionia bacterium
GCACTCATATATTTTTGCTCTGAGGTAGTACGGAAGGTTCGCTAAAAATGAACGTCGAACGTCCAACATCCAACGTTCAACATCGAATTAAAAAAATAAACTTCCAATACCGAATATTCAATACTTGTTTTTTCACCCAGCCGTTTTAATAAGCGAAGCAAAAATCTAAATTAATTCTTCTTTTCCTTCATTTTTCCATTCAACATTCAATGTTGGACGTTGGACGTTCGATGTTCATTTTTCAAAAGATCCTAGTACGGCATAAACTCTAATCGTGAATGTTTACAATACAGCTTAGCATTTATGGGGCAATGCCTCATTCTAATTATTATTAATGACACTTTTGTTTTAAGTGTTACAATAATTAAGCAACGTGATTGTTTACTAATAAAACGCCTTTTCAGGAGAGCCCGCATGAAACGTCTAAAAGTACTGTTTCACATTAATGAAATCGAAAGATGGGACACAGCCCTCGGAAATATTATCAATCTCCTGAAGGATGTGGGAGAAGACGCGGTCGATGCGGTGGTCCTCGGGAATGGTCCTTCTATTAATGCCTATGGTAATGAGACTAAACTGTCGGTAATGAAAGGCCTCTCCGAAAGAGGTGTCAGATTTCTTGCCTGCAGAAATTCTCTGCGAAAAATGTGCTCATCAGGTGATTCCTGTATTGCAGAAGATGCCCTCTCTTCATTCATAGAGGTCGTTCCTGCCGGTATTACTGCGATAATCAGAATTCAGTCCGATGGTTATGCCTATGTCAAGCCCTAGAGAATGTCTGGGGTCAAACCTTCAATATTCATTTATAAAATACTTTATGAATAATAGTAATCTTGAAAATTGAATTATGAAGGTTTGACCCCATGGATTCTCTCCCGTCATTGGGTACTGACATAACCTGAAAGAGCTGACAACCGCTCAGGAGTGAGTACCCCCTGATATGTTTGCCCTCCAACAATCCATGTAGGGTACGAGTTAATTCTATTCTTTATGCAGACAGCGGCCTTCGGTCCTGATCGCCCCTGTGGAGAGCATTCCACGTAGGGCACTCTGTCTACTGATGCCTCGAACAGATCCTTCTGTTCCACGCAGGCCGGTCACCAATAGGCACCGTACATAACTGCATTTTCCTTTGAGAGATGGAGAGCCAATCCCTTCAAAAAGGGATCTTCCGGGCCGGCCGAAGAATCGAAAACACCACTGTAATGTAAATGCATACCCCCGATGAGCAGTATGGTCACAACAGCCGTTTCTCCCGCCCAGGTCGTAAATTTAATGGTGCGCAATCCAGCCGGCCGCTGGGAAATTACCACCCCGAATATGACAGCCATAATTGTAAGCGAAGCGAGGCAGTAAGCACACAGAGCCTCAATCACAAAAAGAGAAATTGCATTGAGATAAACACTGTAGCACAGGCCCAGCAAAGAGAATGCCCAGGCCCACTTCCAGTGCTTCTCCCGATCGCGGACCCGGAACCCGATATGCCCCAACACTGCATAGGTCAGGAAACCAAGGAAAGCTGTCGGCACACCGAGGAAGGTACCCCACCGGCTTTGCTGAACGATGTCGCAGGAGCTTCCATCATCGCAGTACAAAGGTGCCTGATCCAGCAAGGATGTAATTACAAGGTACGCTGTTAACACCATCCCGACTACGGCCAATGCTGTCAGTGGCCAGTTTGGACGTTCCCGCCTCTGCGGAACCGTATGACGCTTCTTCTTTTTCTGCGCTACCGCTTTTTCCTGAGACGCCATCTCTGTCTGATTCGAGGGCTTCTCCTGAGGAGGCTTCTGGCGTTTTCTTTTTTTACCCAATTTCCTGTCCTTAACTCGCGTGTAGGATTATGATAGCAAATTATGCTGGAATATTTATATCATATCTGTACCTGGCTGTGCCCAAAGTATGCTATGGCTTAGAAGCAGACAGATACTCTTTCATATATATCTGTATGATATATCATACGTTGGTGATAAATATTTGACGCTGTTGTGAAAATAAGCATGTATATTATTAATTTAATTAACTGAAAGCCGTCCATTACGTTAAATGCCTTTACAATTACGTGTAAATTTCATCATAAAACAATGAATTCCAGTTTGGCAACAATATTGCTATTTATCTATTATATATAAAAGATGAGATCCCTTAATGTGGAGGCGCCATGACATCACAGAGACTATTTCTTGAACTAGGAAGAGTTATAATGAATCCATACCAAAAGATGAAGCTCATTATTGAAGAGAAAAGAAGAATAAAGGAAAAACGGTTGGGGATTAAAATGGCAGTCCTGTCAGGAAGCATACGAAGGGTTAAATAATTATTCTGGTGCCTTTCCCCGGGGGATATCTCCTCTCACAGTACAAACAATAGATTTTCCACAAAATCCAGATACTTCTGAGGTGGGTTTACAACTTCAATACCAACTCCTTCGCATGCGTCATTGTTCTCAGATAGTCTGACCAAAGTACCAGCAACAGACAGCATGCCGTCCTTTAAAGGTATGGATATACTGCAGTTCGATTTCTCAGCAAAACCCTTCTCATCAGTCTTGACATACATCCCTCTTTCCGAAAGATTTGTCACAGTTCCCGAGCATACCTTCCCCTCAACATCCAGTTGTACCTCCATGCGAATAGGGATTCTCCATGTAGCTCTTCTTGCCATAATGACCCTTTTCGTACCGCATTCACCGGTTAATAAAGTCCGTACTAGCTTTAGACCTCTTCTTATCTGATTATCATTTTATCCGGGAGCTGTCAACACAGGAATACTTATTCCCTTATAAGAGCATTAGCTCTGCCTTAAATATAAAATGTTATAATCGCTCATGACACCACCGGTGAAAAATGAACAACTCGAAGTCCTTGTTCTTGAACCCTATTATGGAGGTTCTCACAAATCCTTTCTGAAGGGCCTGAAAAATCTTCCCTTCACGTTTGACTTCATGACCCTGCCTGCCCGCAAGTGGAAATGGAGAATGCGCCTTGCGGCTCCTTACTTTGCACAGAGACTGCATGAACTGAAGAAGATGTATGACTTTATTCTATGCTCTACCTTTGTTGATGTTGCTGCTTTTCGGGGTCTGGCTCCCTCCTGGGTAAATGAGGTTCCGGTCCTGACCTATTTTCACGAAAACCAGTTCGCCTATCCCACGCAGGTACATTATGAACGCGACTTCCACTATGCACTCACAAACATGACGACCGCCCTCGCCTCTGATTGCATTGCATTCAACTCCCAATATAATCTCGATTCTTTTCTTTCGGGAATCGAAAAATTGCACAAAAAATCACATGACCTGAAACTGGATGACCCCGTGAATGAAATACGTGGAAAGTCAAAGGTAATTTACCCCGGCATTGATTTCTCAGATATCGATGACGCCAAAAAAGCCGGTGACACAGGCCCGCCAGTAATTTTGTGGAATCATAGATGGGAACATGATAAAAATCCCGAACTCTTTTTTAAAACACTCTTTGATCTGGACAGAGCGGGGATTGCCTTCAGTCTCGTCATCCTTGGCGAAAAATTCCAGCAACACCCGCTCGTATTTGAAGAGGCCAGAGAAAACCTCTCTCAAAGAATCCTGCACTGCGGGTATATCAAATCACGCCGGGAATATGCGAAATGGCTTAAACGCTCTACTATAGTGGTCTCTACTTCAAACCATGAGTTTTTTGGAATGTCGGTAATTGAGGCCGTACGGGCCGGATGCCGTCCAATTCTTCCAGCCCGGCTGTCCTACCCTGAGCTTTTCCCCCGAGAATACCTCTATAACGAGAATGAATTTGCTGCCAGACTGAAAGATGCAGTTTTAGAGGGGAAGAGGCTTACTGACGAGCAGGCACAAAGCATGACGGATATGTTTTCGTGGGACACCCTTCGGCCTGTTTATGAAAAGTGGATTTTAAACAGCAGGAAATTCAGGCAGACAATATCGAGGCAAACTGAATGAATGAAGATAAAGAACCTCGGGATTTTTTCTCTCTCATTCAGTCCCAGACTCCTTCAATTCTCTCCTTGCAGCGGGGACAGGCACTGACTGACATTTTATTCTGTAGAATCTGAAAACCGAAACGCTCTATGAGGAGTTCGCTGCAGGCCGGACAATAGGTGCTCTCCCCTCCCTCCCCGGGGACATTGCCTTCATATACATACTTCAGGCCTCTGTCAACACCCATGTTCTTCGCCATCCTTAATGTATGCACAGGAGTTCTGGGCTGATCCAGAATTTCATGGGTAGGATAAAACTGGCTCACATGCCAGGGCATGGCCGCATCTACTGATTTAATGAATTCAATTATACCTTCACAGGATTCTACAGAATCATTGTATGCAGGTATAATCAGGGTCGTAAGTTCGACCCACACTCCAAGTTCCTTCATCAGCTTTATCGTGTCTAAAACAGGCTGTAACCGAGCATTGCATATTTTCTTATAAAATTCATCATCACCTTTCAAGTCGATATTATTCCCATCAAGGTAGGGTGCTATAGCCCTGGTTGCTTCAGCAGATGTATATCCATTGCTGACGAAAACATTCTTTATTCCTTTTTCGTGTGCAAGACGTGCGCAGTCGTAGGCAAACTCGAAAAA
>CALZGI010000119.1 GCA_945786855.1 Thermodesulfovibrionia bacterium
TATCGGCGGACGTATCTGGCCCAGAGGGGAAACGGTAAAGATTACCGTAGACGGACCTGTCGGCCAGAGGCTCGGAAGTATGGGCATGTTCGGGACCGAAAATATTGTCAAAGGAAGCGCCTCCGATGATGTGGGGTGGATAAACTGCGGTGCAATCATAACCGTACTCGGTGACGTTACAAACGGAGCTCACAATGCAGCAGCCCAGGGGAAGCTCTATGTGCAGGGCAGCGGCGGTGCCCGCTGTGAAACCATGACAAAGCACAACCCGACTTTTGACCCGCCCCAATCATGGTACTTCAGGGACGTAGGTGATACATTTGCAGAGTTCAAAGCCGGCGGTGTTGCTGTTGTCTGCGGGGTAAATCCGAGAAATCCTGACAACATCCTGGGGTACAGGCCCTGCGTGGGAATGGTCGGAGGAGTGATCTATTTTCGCGGGCCAATTCAGGGCTACAACGAGAAGGACGTCCAGCTCCATGACCTCACTGAACAGGACTGGCAATGGCTGACGAAAAACATGAAGCCGTATTTGAAGGCAATTAAAAGGACTGAATACTTCGCTGACCTTACCCGCTCAGTCGATGAATGGAAAAAACTTGTGCCCTATACGGCCCAGGACCGGGCAAAAGTAAAAGACTTTAAAATGCCATTAACCGACTTCCGGTCACAGATGTGGGAAAAAGAAGTCGGGAAAGGCGGAATATTTGCTGAATATTTAACCCATCCGTTATCCACCCTTCCCTATGTTACAACAGGGGCTGACAGGAGGTTCAAGCCAGTATGGAATAATTACCAGTATACCCCGCCCTGTGAATATGCCTGCCCGACAGGGATCCCCACCCAGAGGCGTGCACAGCTCATAAGGGAAGATAAACTCCATGAAGCCATGGAACTTATTCTTCAGTACAGCCCCCTGCCCGCGTCGGTGTGCGGTGAGATATGCCCGAACCTCTGTATGGAGGCATGCACGAGAATGCGTGTCGATACTGCATATAACATCAAGGAAATGGGCAGGGCCAGCCTTGAGGTGAAAGCCCCGAAGCCGAAGAAGAAGACTTCAAAAAAAGTTGCCGTCATCGGAGGAGGACCGGGAGGTCTGTCTGCGGCCTGGCACCTTGCTTTAAAAGGCCACGAGGTAGATCTTTATGAGGCAGAGAAAAAACTGGGAGGAAAACTTGAACTCTGCATCCCGAGGGAAAGGATGCCCGAAAGAATACTGAAAAAAGAAATAGAACGATTTGAGGAAATTGGCGTACATGTCCATCTGAAGACAGAGGTCACGAAAAAGAAATTTGATGATATGTATGCGTCTCACGATGCAGTGATCGTCGCATGCGGAGCCCATAAACCGAGGATGATGAATTTACCCGGTTCGAAGGATATGATATCCGCCTATGACTTTCTGAAAGGAATCAACATCGGTGACAAACCAAACCTCAAAGGACAGAAAATAGTCGTTATCGGAGCCGGGAATGTTGGAATGGACGTGGCTGCCGAGGCGTACCACTGCGGCGCAAAACAGGTGACAGCAGTCGATATCCAGAAGCCTGCTGCATTCGGGAAAGAACTGGACATCGCCAAAGCGCTGGGGACTGAGATCCTCTGGCCGAAATTTACCCAAAAATATGTGAAGAAAGATAAAACAGTCTCCTTTACTGACGGAACGTCTGTGAAAGCTGATGTAGTTGTTCTGTCCATAGGTGACACACCCATGACAGACTTCCTGCCCCCAAGCGTTAATACAGACAAGCAGGGCTGGATAGAGGCCGACGAAATCGGATTTACATCAGACCCAAAGGTCTTTGCCATCGGTGACGCCACAAGACTGGGACTGGTCACCCATGCCATCGGTCATGCACGGGAAGCTGCCAGGGCCATTCACAGTGCTCTGTCAGACAGGTCGTACTACAGGCCCCCCCGGAAACCCATGGTCCCCTATGAGAATGTGAAGACAGCCTATTACGATACCTGCAAGGGAGAGCCCTTCAGCCCTGAAACCGAGGCCCAGCGCTGCATGTCATGCGCAGTGTGCAGGGATTGCCACATGTGCGAAGCTACCTGTTACAACGGCGCCATCAGCAGAAAAGAATATGAAGACGGTTCATACAAATACGTGGTAGATGAGAACCTCTGTATAGCATGCGGCTTCTGCGCCGGCATATGCCCCTGCGGCATATGGGAGATGGAAGAGAATATTTAGATGTTATGTAGGGGCAATATCCGATGGTTCAGCTCCGAGGTTCAGCAATATCTCACGGGTTATCTTGACGGCAACATCTGACCCGGTGGGCTGCTCTGGATATGCCGGAGGAAATAAAAAACCGTGGTGTTAAGATCGCGATGGATGATTTCGGCACCGGATATTCTTCATTCAGCTACCTGAAGCGGTTCCAGCCGGATATCATCTAAATAGACAAGTCCTTTGTGAACGACGTGACAGTAAATTAAGATACTGAGGCTATTGTGGAGGCCATTATTGCCATGGCGCACAGGCTGCACCTGCACATAGTCGCCGAAGGCGTTGAGCAGGAAGAGCAGCTGGAATTGCTGAGAAAACAGGGATGTGATGAAATCCAGGGACACCTCCTGACACCTCCCATCAACCCGGAAGAACTCTGGACCTATATAACAACAACGTACAATAAAGCCGCCTTCAGATACTCAATCTCTCTCTGAGCACGCGCAAATTGACAACATCTTCTTCATTGTATTGTAAAAGCTTCTCAAGGGAGTCCCTGTCCCCGTCATTTTCGTACCTGTACCACAACTGGACAGCAACCCATCCGTCAACATCAGTCAATTTCCTCTCTATCCCGAGCTGGCGTTCAACACCTTTTAAACCTCCGTACAGTTTCCTCTTCCAGCAGGCATACATCAGATCACTGTGACGACAGCATTCTTTCAGGTCCACGTCGAGCTTTGCTTTAATGAACGGCAGGTCAAACCTCGCACCGTTATACGTATAAAGCATGGATACTCCGTCCATTGCCTGAAGCAACGTTGACGGACCTATTTCATCCCCAACCAGTTGAATGACTCCGGCATCTCCTCCGTCTTCTTTATATATGCCAATGACTGTCAATCTGGATGCAGCAGTGCTTAAGCCAGTGGTTTCAATATCAAGATAAGCATTATATCCCATGATTCACTACCCTTCTTTTTCAGATTCTATAAACTCCTGCCAACGGAAGTCAAGAATCTCTGACCGTCAAGTATAACTTCAAGATTTTCCTGCCGAAGCAGATAAAGCCCTATGCGAACAGAATAGTGATCGACAGAATGAATTAGATCAACAAAACCAGAAGGCTTTACAGGAAAGACGGCATTGAGAAATGGCTCGACAGGCAATTTACCGAGAAAATAATCGCGACGTTAAAAAGGGTCTTCGACAAAGATACCCAAATAGTATGTTGAACAACAATGAGCCTATCCACAGGTACCGATACGTCATAGATGGTGCATACCCCCTCAAGTTTTTCGGATTTTTCCCGATAGATACAGTAGAAAGCGCGTTTACTGCAGACATGGAGAAATGCCACTAAAAAGGAATTGATAGATGCGGGAAATCAGTGCACGCAGAGCAGAGGCGGGGATTCATCACCACTACAAACATGAGAAATAATAAAAAGCAGAGAACCCTATCCTCTTTTCATGGCAACCACAGAAAGAGCGGGGAAAAGCCCGGATCTGTCGCCCGGAACCGCCATGAACCAGTCCATAAGAATGATACCTTGAGCAATCTTTTCAAACAGGTAGAAATTGCGAAGAAGGAATGTGAAAAGACGATGGACTGTGTAAGCGATATGATAATACTTACGGACAGCGAGGGTATCATAAAAAGATTTAACAGGGCGGTGAAGGAATTCACCGGAAAGGACTATCAGGATATCCTCGGCAAGAACTGGGAAGACATGATCATTGAAAATGAACTGGAGGCGGTAACCATACATGCCGGCTGCACAGAGCTCCATCACAAACCGAGCCGCCGATGGTTTGAACTGAATGCCTACCCCTTTGAGGACAGTGAACTGGATTTTTCAGGAAATGTGATGACTATCCGGGAAACGACAGAAGTAAAGAACATAGCCAATACACTGGAAAAGTCCAGGAAAAGGGCAGAAAAGGACAGAAAAAAACTCAAAAACACCCTATCGCGCATCTGCTCCCTCATGGAAAGCGTTACACAGGAGCAGGACAGCGCTGTGCGATTTTCCAACCCGAACATAGGTAAATGTTACGAAGTCAAGCACTGCAGAGACAAAAAATGCCCCTGCTATGGACAGGAAGCCATGAGATGCTGGCAGGTAGCGGGCACTTTTTGCGGCGGAAAAGTGCAGGGTACATTTGCACAGAAATACCAATCCTGTTCAGAGTGTGAAGTCTACAAAAAAGCAACGTCAGACCCCCTTGACCAGATCGGAGAGCATTTCAACAATATGATGTACATTCTCAACCTCCAAAACTACGAGACACAAGAGTAATCCCCTTCTCCGGACAGGAAATATCCATTCGCGCCCCATCGGCGCACTACTCAAGTTTTATTTTTAAATACCGATGCAAGTAATAAACGGATATCAGGAGAACAGCGATTTTAAAGGACCGTCACATTCTAAAAGCGATGAAAAAGAATAGTCTGAAAAATATTGAGAGGAATAACTCGTGAGAAAATTCGCTGCTGCCTTTGTAATAGTTCTGGCCTGTTCGTGGGTATTGGTTCAGGCAGTCACGGCAGGACAAAAAATCATGGCCGCAAAAGTCAGCAGGGCCCCAGTGATTGACGGAGATGGTACGGACCAGGTCTGGACAAAGGCAAAAAAAATTATTACTCATGATGCTGTTGCAGATATTGATATAACGTTAAAAGCGGTTTATATCGGAAAAAACATATATTTCCTCGTCCGATACCCCGATGAGAACGAATCCCGATCACACAAAAGCTGGACATGGGACAAGGCCATTGAGCTATATAATCAGGGGACAGAAAGGGAAGATGTTTTTGTTTTCAAGTGGAACATGGGATCAAAACCTGTTGACCTGACCCTGTCTTCCAACAACCTGTACGAAGCAGACATATGGTACTGGAAGGCAACGAGGACAGACCCGGTCGGACACGCCGACGACAAAACTCATACTATTTATGATGTACATGTAAAAAGCTCTGCTGAGTTAACAAGCAAAACCGGAACAAAGAGATACCTGCTCCGGAAAGCTGACGCTGGCACGGCAGCCTATAAATCGGAGCTCCTTTTCCAGTTCGAAGGATATCAGCAACCCCGGTACACCAATGTCATGCCCACAGGAAGCCGGGCTGATGTCAGGGCAAAGGGGGAGTGGAAGAAAGGGGAATGGACAATTGAGTTCAAACGGCCTTTGAAGACCGGCAATGATGATGATGTGCCGTTTGACACAAAAAAGGCATACCAGTTTGGCGTCTCCCGTTACGAAATAGCCGGAAGAATACCCAATCCCGAACTCTCCCAGCCGCTCTACGGTTCCGGCGATATTGGGGAAGACTTAACTTTGATCTTTGCCCGTTAAATAGAACGTTAACAGGAATACGGGGCAGCCCCGTCAGTATTCTCATGAGCAGTTTCAAGGAGGTAGAGAAAGAGTGTCGTTCAGGACAGTACGCAACCTTGGCTTAATCGCCCTTTCATTCATAGTCATACTGGTAAGTGTCATGTCCTACACCGTTATGTACAAGAGTGCACAAAAACTGGAAACAGTTATATCAGTTGAAGAGTCAAAACTGAGAAAGTGGCAGTTTCTCTCAGAAGTAATAACAGAGGCAAAAGACGGCCTCTACCATTTCTACATGGAACGAAGCAACTCCCTTGAGCCGGTATTGACACTGATTGCACGGGCAGTGAAAGATGTTGAAGATATAAAAAGGTCTGCCGCAGACAAAGAGGAACTGGCTGATATAGACCAGTGGATAAAGGAGCTCAGGATCTTCAGGCAATCGGTGTATGCCTATTCAATTGAGGTGGATGACGGGTATGCAGGCGGATCATCAGCCCACGAAATGGAGGAAGCCGCACTGGATGCAGCAAACAAGATGATCCTGTTGAACCGCTCAACAGCAGCGAAAATTAAGGCACGGATTTCGGAAAATAACAAGAGTATCCTCACTATAACCTCAGTATCCCGGAAAATACTGGGCAGCATTTTAATTGTTTCTGTCCTCAGCACAATTTTGATTGCCCTTTTCATGAACAGAGCACTGGCCAAACCGCTCAACATACTCGTTGAAGCCACCAGGAAGATAGCCCGGGGCGACTTGACGGAAGAAATAACGGTGGACTCCGATGATGAAATCGGAGAGCTGTCCGCTTCCTTCAATTCGATGATAGAAGAACTGAGATCGCAAAAAAAGAAACTGGTTCAACAAAAGGATTATGTGGACTCGATTATCGCCAATATGGCCGAGTCCCTTGCTGTGCTTACCCCTGAAGGTCAGATAAGAACAGTGAACAAAGCAACCTGTGACCTCCTTGGGTATGAAGAAGAGGAATTGGTAGGACAGGATGTAAACATTCTTTTTTCGGAAGATGACGATGAAGATTTTCTTCAAATGGGAAATGATGAGGGACATTCTGATGACAGTGATTTCAACAATTACGAGATTAACTACAGAACAAGTCTTGGAGAATCGATTCCGGTCCTTTTCAGCAACTCGGCCCTGCGCGACAAATCGGGGGATATTACGGGCATAGTGTGTGTCGCACAGGATATTACCCAGATCCGGAATGCAAAAAATGAACTGAGGTCATACGCCGAACAACTGACGGCAAGCAATAAAGAGCTTCGGCACTTTCTCCACATTGCATCTCATGATCTGCAGGAGCCCTTCAGAAAAGTATCGGTCTTCGGTGACCGATTGAAGGAAAAGTACAGTGAAGCGCTTGATGAGAAAGGGCGCGATTATATAGAACGTATGCAAAGAGCAACAGACCGGATGCAGACACTTATAAATGACCTTCTCGCATTCTCGCGGCTTACTACAAAGGCTCAGCCTTTTGCCGCCGTGAGCCTGTCAGAGATTGCCAGGGACGTAGTGGATGACCTGAAAGAAAATATTGAACAGGCTGAAGGCAGAATCGAGATTACTGAACTCCCTGTTCTTGATGCAGACGCAACGCAGATGCACCAGCTTTTCCAGAACATTATTGAGAACGCCCTCAAATTCAAAAAAGATGATACCCATCCGAAAATAAGGATTTCCGGGAATCTTATCGATAACAGTGATGACAGTAACGGGAAAAACGGCTCAGGAAACAAGCTCTGCCAGATGATGTTTGAAGACAACGGTATAGGGTTTGATCCTAAATATTCGGATCGTATTTTTGGTGTATTTCAGAGGCTCCACGGAAAGAATGCATATACAGGAACAGGTATGGGCCTTTCGATATGCCATAAGATTGTTGAACGACACGGCGGGAAAATCGAAGCTACCGGGGCCCTTGGAGAAGGAGCAAAAATCATAGTAACGCTCCCCATTTCTCACGGCATTTGAAATGCATGAGTCATTACTTTCAGCAAAGATTCCCACTGCAGGGATCAGGAGAGGAAGGTCTTCAGATCAGAAGAGCATCTCTTAAAGTTTTTTGTTTAATATTCCGATAGATATGTAATTACTCATTAAATAAGCCTGATCTGAAGGAACGTAATAAAATATGCATTTAGTAAACAAAAACTTTATGAAAGCAGACACTTTTATACAATTCCGGCAGCACACTGCTCATTCTACTTTGATTCAGGAGGATTTCAAATGAAACTCCGGGATCTGATTCTTAAAAACAAAGCCATTCGATTTATCTCCATCGTTTCAATAATAATCGGCATATCCTTCCCGCTGATAAACATTTACTATGTATATCCCTACTTTACCAATCTCTTGGTGGAGAACACCGAAAATGAAGCCGTGCGCCTGGGTACCCACATGGCAGGAATGTATTTCAAGCACAATGAAACAGTAACAAAAGAGAGTATACACAGGATCCATGCTCAGGCGGATCTGCACATCGATGACCTGAACTTAATGAAGCTGAAAATTTTTTCTCCTTCAGGGGAAACCATCTATTCGACGAGTCCGAAAGATATCGGCACGATGAATGAAAACGATTATTTCCACCAAATGGTAGCCAAAGGAAACCCTTTCACAAAAGTGGTCAAAAAAGACACGAAATCTCTTGAGGGGCAGACCGTAACGGCAGACGTAGTAGAGACCTATGTACCCGTAATGGATGATGGAAAATTTATCGGGGCCTTCGAAATATACTATGATATTACCGAACGAAACGACGCACTCTCCAGTGTGATATTCAAATCTTCGGTCATCCCCTTCGCCACCATGTTTGTTTTCATCTTCGTTATCTCAGGCATTCTTGTAACACTGGATAAAAACATGATCAAACAGAAGGAAATAAAAAATGAAATGAAAATCTATGCCGAAAAACTTCGGGCCAGTAACAAAGAACTTCAGGATTTTGCCCATATTGCTTCCCACGACCTGCAGGAGCCACTGCGAAAGATCACCGCCTTTGGAGACCGCCTGAAATCGAGGTACGGCGACGCCCTCGGGGAGCAGGGGAGCGACTATCTCGAAAGGATGCAGAATGCCGCCAGCAGGATGCAGCATCTTATTCAGGGACTGCTCTCTTTCTCCCGTGTTACAACAAAGGCCAAGCCCTTTGAACCTGTAGACCTTTCCGCGACTGCAGACGGGGTAATGTCCGACCTGGAAATGCGCCTCCAGGATACGGGCGGCAGAGTTGAGATCGGTGAACTCCCGACAGTGAGCGCTGATCCGCTTCAGATGCGGCAGCTGTTTCAGAACCTTATCGGGAATGCCCTGAAATTCCACAAAGAAGACCACCGGCCGCTCGTCAGGGTTGCCGCCGAACTGTATAAAACCAATGGATCCGTGCGGAAGAATGCGGATTATTACCAGTTGATCTTTGAAGATAATGGTATCGGATTTGACAAACAGTACGAAGAACGCATCTTTGGAGTATTTCAGAGGCTGCATGGAAGAAAAGAATATGAAGGGTCAGGGATAGGCCTTTCTGTATGTAAAAAAATAGCCGAACGCCATGGAGGGAATATATCGGCACAAAGCACTCCCGGAGAGGGAGCAAAATTCATAGTTACACTTCCTGTTACACAGAGGGATGGAGGAAAGAATCATGGATGAAAAGGCAAACTCAATAACAATTCTGATGGCCGATGATGATGAAGACGATCGCCTCATGACAAAAGAGGCCTTCGAGGAGGCAAAGCTTGCCAATGAACTGCGCTTCGTGGAAGACGGCGAAGAACTTATGGAGTATCTCTACCGCCGCGACAAGTATAGCGATCCGACAATATCTCCCCGCCCGGGACTGATCCTGCTTGACCTGAACATGCCGAGAAAGGACGGCCGTGAAGCGCTGCGGGAGATCAAGGCAGACGCAGACCTGAGGCAGATCCCTATAGTAGTCCTCACAACTTCAAAGGCCGAAGAAGATATTTACCGCAGCTACGATCTCGGAGTAAACTCTTTCATCACAAAGCCGGTCTCCTTTGAAGGGATGGTGTTTGTGATTACCACTCTGGCGCAGTACTGGTTCCAGATTGTCAGACTTCCGGAAGAAAAATAATTATCTATGGATAAAGAGATTATAAGAATACTTCTCGTTGAAGACGACGAAGACGACTACATCCTGACAAAAGACCTGTTCGCCCAGGTGGATAACAGAATCTATGATGTAGAATGGGTTTCAAACTATGCAGATGCGTTGAAGGTTATTAACAACAACAGCTACGACGCCTGCCTCTTTGATTACAGGTTGGGCGAGCACACGGGACTTGATCTTCTGCGGGAGGCCGTGGCCTCAGGCTGTAAGGTCCCGATTATTATATTGACCGGACAGGGTGACAGCGAAATAGACATAGAATCACTGAAGGCAGGTGCTACAGATTATCTGAACAAAGCAGAAATCACCACCCAGCTGCTCGAGCGGGCAGTCCGGTATGCCATTGAGCGCAAGCGAACCGAGGACCGGATTCTCCGCATGGCTTATTATGACACCCTGACCAATCTTCCGAACCGGTCTCTTTTTCATGACCGTTTAAGCAAGGCCCTGGCACACGCCGAGCGTTACAGCGGGAATTTGGCACTCCTGTTTATTGATCTGGACAATTTCAAGCGCATCAATGATACTCTGGAACACCGCATCGGAGACCTCCTCCTTATGGAAGTTGCTGAACGACTGCACGACTATGTCCGGTCAGCCGACACAGTTGCCCGGCAGAACACTGCAGCATTAACGAATACCGTGGCCCGGCTGGGAGGAGACGAATTCACGATCCTCCTGACAGAGATCAATACCCTGCAGGATGCAGCAAAAGTATCGCAAAGAATTCTTCATCTTCTGACACAGCCCTTCAGCCTCGACGGCCATGAAGTGTTTGTGACAGCAAGCGTCGGCATCGCCATATTTCCCTATGACGGGGAGGACATGAACATGCTTATCAAGAATGCCGATACTGCCATGTATCATGCCAAAGAACTTGGCAAAAACAACTTCCAGTTTTACAAGCACTCCATGAATGCCTCGGCGCTGGAGCGGCTCACACTGGAAAACAGCCTTCGGAAGGCCCTGGAAAGGGATGAATTCATTCTTCACTATCAGCCGAGAATTGATATCACCACAGGGACGATCGTTGGTACAGAAGCGCTTATCCGCTGGAACCACAAGGAAAAAGGATTGATCCCGCCTGGCCAGTTTATCCCTCTTGCCGAGGAGACAGGCCTTATTATACCCATAGGTGAATGGGTTTTAGAGGAAGCCTGCAGGCAAAATAAGATGTGGCAGAATTCGGGATTCATGTGTACCCCCGTCATCGTATCCCTGAATCTTTCAGGTCACCAGTTTGTACAGAAAGACCTGATGAAAATTATTGAAAAAGTCCTGGATGATTCCGGCATGGACCCCAGCTATCTTGAACTTGAAATAACAGAAAGCGTTATTATGAAAAATGCCGATTCAACGACAACCATGCTGAACAAACTGAAGGATATGGGAATACGCATTTCGATGGATGATTTCGGCACAGGCTATTCTTCATTCAGTTACCTGAAGCGCTTTCCCCTGGACAATGTAAAAATAGACCGTTCTTTTATCAGGGATGTTACCGAAAGCAACGAAAATGCCGCTATTGTCAAAGCCATTATCGTTATGGCCCATGCATTGAATTTGCGAGTAGTTGCCGAGGGGGTAGAGACACGGCAGCAGCTTGATTTATTGATAGAGTTCGGCTGTGATGAACTGCAGGGGTTTCTCTTCAGCAAACCACTGGCAGCTGAGGACCTTGCACAATACATAACAGAAAGAGGCAAAAAAAATGGCCGGGACGTTCTGATTAATTTATTGCAATAACAATAGAAATATTTCATAAATAATCTCTTTCATTGAGGAAATGACATGACCAAAAATGACAGACGTCACAGGCGATTTATTATTACTCTCCATGGAAAAGTCACAATAGGTGAGAAAAGTTATGACGCCATTGTCGGAAATGTCTCTGAAGAGGGGCTTTCATCCACAGTCACCACGTACATAAAAACTGATAAAGATTTTTCTCCGAATAAGTCAATACGGCTCATTTTTGATTTACCCTCAGGAGAAACCATTAACCTTGCATGTGAGATCCGGTGGTATTTAAAGCCTCAGGATAACGGGGAAAACCTCATTCTCGGGCTGTATATTGTGGACCCCCCTCCCCAATACACCAGATGGATAAATAGCTTTCAATAATCCCTGGTGTGATTCTGAAAGGGCGGAACATACCATTAAAAGACTGAGAAGACCTTGAGGAGAACGTAGAGAATGAACACAGTTCCTGTAACAATACTGATTGCCGATGATGATGAAGAGGACCGCCTTATGGCTAAAGATGCTATTGAAGAGGCCAGGCTTATGAATGATCTACACTTTGTTGAAGACGGCGAAGAGCTGATGGATTATCTGTACAACCGGGGGAGATACACTGATAAAAAAAGTTCTCCCACACCGGGGCTGATCCTCCTTGACCTGCACATGCCGAGGAAAGACGGCAGGCAGGCATTAAAGGAAATTAAATCTGATCCGACCCTTAAACGCATTCCGGTCATCATTCTTACTTCATCGAAAGAGGACAGAGATATCATTTCTGCCTATGATATCGGAGTAAATTCGTACATCACAAAACCTGTCAGCTTTGCCGCACTGGTGGAAGTGATGCAATCTCTGCGTACATACTGGATCAACATTGTAAAACGACCGTCTTAAACCTGTCGGGAACAATGTTCAATCCACGCAAAGGATGTAATAAGGACACAGAGTCATGATAAAAGATAAATCCCTCAGGCTTTTCTTTATTATCTCTATCCTGACAGCAATTACCTTTCCCCTCATCAACATCACCTTTATAAACCCCTCCTTTACAAAGATGCTGATCAGAAATACTGAGGAGGAAGCAGCACGTACCGGCCGTCATCTTTCCGAGCTTCTTTTGAAGGACGGCACTCTGTTATCAGGCAGTTCCATAACTGATGCATTCCGCCATGAATCGGAAAGCCTTCAGCGTAATTTCAACATCATGAAAATCAAGGTGTTTGCGCCTTCCGGTGAAACACTGTTTTCTTCGAACTTAGAAGAGATCGGGAAAATGAATGAAGAGCCCTATTTCCAGAAAATTGTGGCCCGGGGGAGCGCTTACTCGAAAAGCGTGAAAAAAGACTCCCGCTCTCTTGAGGGGCAGACAGTACATTCTGACGTTGTGGAAACCTATGTCCCGGTCATGAGGAGCGGAAAATTTCTCGGAGCATTCGAGCTTTATTACGATGTTACAGAAAGGAACAGAGATCTCAACAGTCAGATATTTATAGCATCAATTATACCCCTGGCACTGATGTTCACATTCCTCGCAGCCATTGCCGCAGTCTTTATTAATTCCCAAAAGGAAAGGCGCGGCAGGATCTCAGATAAAAGACCTTTCACATACACGTCCCCTGTATTTCCGCTGGGCATGATCACCTTTTCCATATTCATTGCCGAAATGATTGTAATGCTCATTCTCTCTTTCATGCCGGAAATCACAAACAAACCACTGGAGGCCCTGCTGGCGTCTACCATGCTGGTCATGTTTATATCTCCTGCGATTCATTTTTTCTTTGTCCAGCCCTTCATAAATTATGTCAGAGATAATAAGCGGATAGAGAAGGAGCTTCAGGAAAGCCGCATGGCTTTGTCAAAGGAACACGAAGAACTGAAAGAAGTCTTCAATCAGGTAGAAATTGCGAAGCTTCAATGGGAAAAGACCCTGGACTGCGTGAGCAGTATTGTCCTGCTTTGTGACAAAGACGGGAAACTCCTCAGGTACAACAAGAGCTTAAGCAAACTCATGGGCAATTCCTGCAGAAAGTATCTCGGCAAAGAATGGAGCAGTCTCCTGCGCGATATGCATATGGGAACAGACACCCTGTGCGGCAAAGGAATTACCCTGGTTCAGAATAGCACGGGCAGGTCCTTCGAGCTGAACACCTATGCCTTTTACCATAGCGACTTTAACCTTTACGGTAATGTTATTACCATCAATGAGAACAGGAAGGAAAAAATATTTCAAGAGGGTTAGATGAACAGAGAGCATTCAACTATATGAATGCTGACGAGAATATTTGAGCCCTTCTTTTACGACAAAAGATGCAGGGAAGGGAACGGGGCTGGGGTTAAGCATCAGTTATGATATTGTTAAAAAACACCAGGATGAAATTACCGTTGAAAGTGAAGTTGGAAAAGGCACCACGTTTAATATAA
>CALZGI010000120.1 GCA_945786855.1 Thermodesulfovibrionia bacterium
CTCGAAGCCATGGTCATTGCTTCGACCATTGTTTTTCATAATCGCCAGAAACAGGTCCGTGAATCTTTTAAAAATGTGATCGCAAAGGTCGGCACATCCCATAAGCCTGAGAACTGCCACCACTATGTTGTCAAAGGTAATGCGGATATCTTTGAAGTTGAACTGCTTGGAGAACTGGGGTCGACGGACTGGAGCATCAAGGTGAACGGCACCGAGTATTCGGTCATTACGCCTCAGTTCGAGTACTATATGCGCAGGATCAGGCTTCTTATAAACGGTCAGAAACAGTATTTTAAACAACAGTACAGGGGGCATTTTATCTGGACCGCCTTCTGCGGATATTCCCGTGTTTTCGAGATCTATACCCCACGGGAATGGAAGCTGTCACAGTATATGCCTGAGGAGAAAGCAAGTGTCCATGAAAATGAACTGCTTTCACCGCTCCCCGGCATGGTTGTTAACATCCTGGTCAATAAAGGCGATAGTGTTTACCGCGGACAGGACCTGGTGGTTATTGAATCCATGAAGATGGAGAGTGGGGTTTCTTCTCCCTGCGACGGGGTCGTCGATCATGTGGCTGCAACTATCGGCAATGCTGTAGAAACCGATGAGGTCCTCATCACATTCAAAACCTGATCGATTCCCCTGAGCTGTGCTGTCTGCCCTGGGATGAAGGACAGAGATGAGACTGCGTTATCCCGAATAATGCACTTTCCGGTCATTCTACAATGAGCTTTCCTACCATCCCTCCCCACATGTAATTGCGTCCCTGTTCGATGTAACAGCCAAACTCATAGGTGCCCGGTTTCCAGGCATAGAATTCACTCGTCACCATCTGGCCTTCAGGAATTGTAAATCGCAGGTTATATCCCGGTAACTGGAAATTATAATCCCAGTCAAGACTCTTCACTTTCAATACTACATGAGTGTCCTTTTCTACGCGAATGAGATCGGGAGTCCACGTGCAGTCTTTTCCCTGTAACTGAATTGTCTGAACAGGAGTATTCGACGGCATACCCTCCAGGGATGCCACGTTCTGTCCTGTCGTGCATCCTGTAACGAGGAGACATAAAGTTATCACTCCAACGATAATTGATTTCTTCATGATTCACCTCCTTCCCCTTCTCACGGAGGGATTGGTTTTTTTTGAAAATATTTCTTTCTATTTATTCAAGTAAATAGTATCATTGGAAATTGTAAATGTCCCGTTAATTTCTGTAAAGAAATTGTAAATTATTACAGAAGTAAGTTGTTGAAGAATATAAGTGTTTTCTCCTTCGGGAATTTATGTATGGTAAGAATTGTCTAATAATAAAAAGAAGCGTACAATTAGTTCAAAGGAGGGATAGTATGAAAAATGAATATAGCTGCGAAGGTACGATACTGTATTTGCTGACTTTTCTGTTCTGCCTGTTTCTTTCAGGCCCTGTTGGTGCGGTCAAATCTGATGTACCCATCAGTTCCATGTCAACCACTCAGGATGATCAAACCGCCGTAGCTGTCACAATTTATAACGTCAACCTCGGGCTGGTCAAGGATGTGAGAGATATAAAATTGGGAATAGGGCAGAGTGAATTACAATTCATGGATGTTGCTTCGCAGATTATACCGACGAGCGTGTATATAAGGTCTTTGAAAGACATGGACAGCCTGAGTATCCTGGAACAGAATTATGAATATGATCTTCTCAATCCTGAGAAACTCCTTGATAAATATGTCGGGAAAAAGGTAAAGCTTTACATGAAAAACTATTATACCGAGAGAGAAGAGCTCGTTGAAGCCTTAGTCCTGTCAAATAACGGCAGCCCCATATTTCAGATTGGAGATGAAATCACCTACGGTCATCCCGGCAGAATTATATTCCCCGGAGTCCCGGAAGACCTTATTTCCAAGCCTACCCTTGTCTGGCTGCTCCGGAACTCTCTTCCATCGACGCAAAAAGTTGAAGCATCCTACCTGACCAACGGTATCAACTGGAAGGCCGACTATGTTGTTACGCTAAATGATAAAGATGACAGGTCAGACCTGGCCGGATGGGTCACGATTGAGAACAGGAGCGGCACGGCATACAAGAATGCAAAGCTTAAACTGGTTGCAGGAGATGTTCACAGAGTGAAGGACAGACAGGAGTTCAGAGGTAAAGTAATGTATGCGGCCAGGGCGCGTCCTGAGGAAGAACAGTTCAGGGAAGAGGCCTTTTTCGAATACCACATCTACACCTTGCAAAGACCTTCAACAATAAAAAACAATCAGACAAAACAGATCAGCCTCATGAGTGCTGATGACATCCCTGTAAAAAAAGAGCTTGTCTTCTCAGGAGCGCAACACTACTATCGCAGTCAATACGGAGAGAAAATGCCCCAGCAGAAAGTGGAAGTGTTCATTCAAATTGAAAATAAAAAAGACAACAATCTCGGCATGCCTTTTCCAAAAGGGACGGTAAGGGTATATAAACATGACACAGAAGACAGTCTCCAGTTCGTTGGTGAAGACAGCATCGATCATACTCCAAAAGATGAAAAAATAAGAATTAAAATGGGTGATGCCTTTGATGTCGTGGGAAGCAGGAAACAGACGAGCTGGAGAAAACTTGCCAGTGACACCTATGAAGCAGGGTTTGAAATATCTCTGAGAAACCACAAGAAAGAGGATGTGAATGTAAGAGTGATTGAGCCTGTCCCCGGCGACTGGGAAATGGTAAGCTCATCACATAGTCACAAAAAATCAGAGGCTTTTACAGCGGAGTTTAATGTAGCGGTGCCAAAAGACGAGCAGGTCACGATCAAATATATGGTAAGGATGAGGTTTTAGGACACGAAAATTTGAAGATTGAGAATATATTCGATCTTTTATTATTTGAATATTTCTGTTCCGATCCCCTCTTCCGTAAATATTTCGAGAAGAAGGGCATGGGGGATGCGTCCGTCGATAATGTGTGTTTTTCCGACAGCCCCGTCGATAGCGTTCTGACAGGCCTGAACTTTCGGGAGCATTCCTCCGGATATGGTGCCTTTTGTGATGAGGGATTTGATCTTTTTTGTGGTTGCCGTCGAAATTAATTTATTCCTGCCATCCTTTATGCCTTCAACATCTGTGAGCAGAATTAACTTTTCAGCTTTTAAAGCAGCGGCAATCTCTCCGGCTACATAGTCTGCGTTTATATTCAGCGTATTACTTTTCTGGCCGGCGCTGATAGGTGCAATAACAGGAATAAATCCGCTCTCGTCCATTGCAATGAGAATCTTAGGATTGATCTTTTCAACCTCCCCGACGAGTCCGAGATCAATTATTTCGGGGACCCCTGTTTCGGGAGATACTTTCCGAATAACTTTCCTTTTTGCCTTGATCAGATTGCCGTCTTTCCCGCTCAGGCCGATGGCAAGCCCTCCGTGACTGTTTATCAGTGAAACGATCTGTTTATTAATGAGTCCCCCCAGAACCATCTCTACAATATCAACTGTTTCTTCGTCGGTCACCCGCTGGCCCTGTACGAAAGTCGGTTTTTTCCCCATCTTTTCCATAATCCTGTTGATTTTCGGACCGCCGCCGTGCACAATGACCGGCTTAATACCGATAAAATTCAACAGGACAATATCCTGGGCAAATGCATCTTTCAGTTTCTCATCCACCATGGCTGCCCCGCCGTACTTGATAACAAAAGTCTTTCCTGAAAACTTTCTGATATAGGGCAGTGATTCAATGAGGATGTTTGCTTTTTCTATGATGGTTTTCATTCTGGTACCTGGGCCGTTTTTGTTCATTATACATTATTTATTGCATTCCTTTGGCACTGCCCTGGCGGTAAAGAGACTTCGGGACCCAGTCAGATGCTTCTAGGCTTTTCCCATGAGCTCATCGATTTTGCTTCCTATGTTATCGGCCTGCATGATGGTCGTCCCGACAAGAATCGCGTCTGTTTTGCTGGCCTCTATTGCCTCAACATCAGCTCTGGTGCCGATGCCGCTTTCACTGACCACCACCCTGTCGTCGGGTATGTCTTTTAACAGACTGAAGGATATCTCCAGGCTGGTATTTAACGTAGCCAGGTCCCTGTTATTGATACCGATGATTTCAGCTCCCAGATAAAGAACAGAATCAAGTTCCTTCCAGTTATGAACTTCCACCAGGCAGTCAAGAGACAGTTCGCCTGCCAGTTCATATAAATCACTCAGATGTGATTTATCAAGTACAGCAGCGATGAGCAGTACTGCATCGGCGTTATTTGCCCTTGATTCATAGACCTGATATTCATCGAATAAAAAATCCTTTCGAAGGAGGGGCCTGGTAGACCTCTTTCTTGCCTGGTTCAGAGAAGCAAGACTGCCTCCAAAGTAGCGTTTTTCCGTAAGTACCGATATGGCGGCTACATTTTTTTTCTCATATACAGACACAATCTGGGAAAGACTGAAATCTTTTCGTATGACGCCTTTTGATGGAGATGCCTTTTTGAGTTCTGCTATCAGCTTGACCTGCTGACCATCACCTCTCTGAATGGCATCTTTGAAACTCCTTGTTTCAGCAGCATCCTTGACCCGGGATTTCAGGTCTGAAAGCGGGATGTCTGCTTTCACTGATTGAAGCTCGTTCTTTTTGTAATTGACGATTTCTTTGAGAATACTCATGAGAGATTTTAAAGGGAATGCTGCTGTTTTTTCAAGAGACCTCGGGGAAATGCTTTGCTTATTATGGTGATGCACCCGGATTCTGTACTTATGAATGTAGAAATTGACTTTTACCATATGGCTCTCTAAACTAAGACGCAATGATGCTCGAGTATTTAAAAGAGGGATTCAGCCTGGTTAATCAGAACCTTCAGTTAGTGTTCATACGCATACTTGTAGCCATTATTAACCTGACCGGTATTGTTATTTTCCTGATATTTCCTGTAATCGCTTTGATTGCATATCTGGGAATTGACGTGCTCCAGGCGAAGGACCTGGTGCCAGTCCTGGTCAGTAACCCCCTTGGGTTCATTTCAAAGTACCTTGGTCTGGTCATCCTTTTTGGCATTTCATTTCTTATCTATCTCCTGTGTGCTTCTATGTTGATACTGTATGCTCTTGGCGGAACTCTGGGCACATTGAGGAGGTCCGCAGTTGACAGGACGAATTCATTCAGTTTTCATTCGTATTTTCAGAAGGCTGGAGCCCATTTCACCCGTCTTTTATGGATGCTTACTCTTGTAACATCTGGAATAGCGGCACTCTTTTTTGTATTCATGGTAACAGGAGGATTGCTGTATACGATCGTGAAATTATTTTCGACGTCGGGAGGTGTAGTCGAAACATTTTTTAATTCATTTGTCCTGATAACAATCGTAATCATCAGTATATTGATTGCTGTCGGGGGAGGCTTCTTTACTGTTTACTCGATGGTGATCCTGGTTGCAGACAGGGAGGGGGTTGTAGAATCTATCCGCAGAACCGCTACTTTTCTGAATAATAATCCCCTGTCTTTTCTGCTCTTCCTGATACTCTTTCTGATAATAATTATTCTCAATGTATTCCTCTATGGAATACAGGCAACATTCAGTGTCATCCCAGTTGTGGTCCCTTTTATTTATCTGGCCGGTCTCGGTATTCAACATTACCTGACAATTTTTGCATGGGGATCGCTGACAGCTTATTATGTGAGAAATTCCTCTTCTTGAGAATTTCCTCCAATCTATGAAATATAGTGGCAGAGGCGGCTGTGGAGAGTTACCGCAGAAAGTTCCACGACGGGTCTGAATACCTGGTTAACTGCAATTCCCTGGCACGGTTCTGTTCAGAATCTGTCGGGCCGTCGGATATTATCTTTACAGAAAGTTCCTTTTCGAAAGCTTCCTTTAACGCTTTGCACAGGTCACTGTACGTGATTTCCGGAGCATAGTCGGCTATTCCCCCTATATCCATAAAATCACTTTCATCAACAGAGCCAAGTGCGTTGCTCAGTTCCTGAGCATCAAAGCGGAAAAGGATGGATCCATGCTGAAGGAAGCCGTTTTTGAAACGCTTCTGTGCGCTGCCGATGATCTTTCTGCCGTCAATTGTGATTTCGCCGTATGACACTGCTTTGAAACATGCTGGGTTTTTGAGGTTCCGGTTTCTTCTTCTGCTTACTGAAGACTTTGCTTTTAATCCGAGCAACTCTAATCCTGTCAGCATTGCTTTACTGATAATTCTGTAATTTTCGAGGAGACTGCCCCTGAACAGGAGGGATTCTGCTGATGCACAGAAGCTGTATGTCAACTCTGCGTCGTGCAGGATAGCTCTTCCACCTGTCTGCCTTCTCACGACTGGGTAGCTTTTCTGTTCGCAGTAACTGGTATCAATATCAGCTGCTCTCTGGAAATATCCAATACTAAGAGAGGGCTGGTCCCAGCGATATAATCTGAGGGTTGGTGGGGAGAGTTTTTGCCTGACTGACTCTGAAATAGCTTCATCAAGAGCCATATTGTAAAAGGCGTGTTCAGGCCCCTGTGTTATGAGACGCATGAAATTCATAGAATAGTTATGAACGGGCAGGAATCAGCGTTCAGCGATCAGAAAAAAATGGAATGAGATTTTTATGAAAGGTTTATTCTTTAGTCTTTTCAATCTCATAGCTCTCAATTCTGCCCTTCTCGCCATCAGCAAAGGTTCCAATGATTTCATTGCCGATTGAATCTATTGTACAGCCGGAACCGGTCTCGCAATTAAATGTTCTCACTGATTCACTGCCATTGTAGTACTTTTCTTTCAGAATAACTGTTACTTTTCTCAGGTCCTTTCCTAAATGGTTCACTCGTTTACCTGCTTTTTCTTTTTTGCGTCTTTTTTTGTTTTTGCTTGTTTTTCGGATTTTGCCTTATCCTTCTTGCCACCTTTATCTCCCATATCTCATCCACCTCCTTTTCCGGGAAATTTAACTCATACATTGCATTATAACCTTCCCTGAGATAAAGGTACAGGATAAAGGGGATAAGAGGAACCCATTCAGTTACAGTCTGAAGCAATGAATGAGAATCTGTGAATACATTACATAATTAATCCTGTCATGGCCGAAGTCATTAAGCGGTTATCCGGGGCCTGTTGAAAAGACTGGCCTCAGCTTAAAAACTGCTGGAATGACATGTGCTACACTATTCTGTATGCAATCTTTATTAGAACCTGAATCTGAACGGTTACGGGGAGTGAGCGATGATGAGGAAGGCAGTGTGTGTTTTTAGACATTCATAATATACGCTGCATGTTAAGCGAAACTGATATATAAACATTCAAGAGTATAAGGAGATACAAATGAATATCTATGCAGGAAATTTGTTGCGTGAAGTCACCGAAGATGAATTGAAGCTGGCTTTCGAAGAGTTCGGACAGGTTTCATCCGTGAATATTATTAAGGACAAGTATAGTGGTGAATCAAAAGGGTTTGGATTCGTTGAGATGCCTTCAAAAGATGAAGGGCAGGCTGCAATCGATAGCCTGAATGGCAAAGAGTTAAAAGGAAGGGCTCTTAACGTGAATGAGGCTCGCCCCCGAACCGATACAGGAGGATATGGCAGAGGAGGCAAAGGAGGCAAAGGAGGAGGCTATGGTGGAGGTGGATATGGTGGCAACAGAGGAGGATATGATGGTGGCGGAAAGGGTGGAAGTAGAGGAGGACATGGCGGCGGCGGTGGAAGCCGCGGGGGTGACAGATAAGGATTGATGACGATTAAAACCAGGAGATTTTGTGGATACATCATCTTACTATATTAAAATGTGTGAATACGCAACAGTGATACAAAAGCAGTGGAAACCTGATTTTGGAGACTTTTTTGTCTCCCTGTCATCAGGCCGGACCTCACCATGTCAGTCTGTTGTAAGTGAACTTGAGAGGAAGGCGTCATACCTTAAAACAATAAAGGCTGTCTGGCTTCCAAGACAGGACCAGCTTCAGGATATGGTAATCGGAAAATATCCAACCTCCTGGGATTTAGCCATAGCATTCAGTAATGCTTTGATGGCCGACAATGTATCTTACTTTGATCGTTTTGACAGCATGGAGAAACTATGGATTGCCTTTGTCATGATTGAAAAACACAGAAAGACATGGAAAGACGGAGAGTGGATTTAAAAACCTTTCTCATAATAATAGCACGCGCTGTTCAGGAAGTTATTTACATGTATCCTTCAATGTCAGGTATAGATTATCCCAGGTTTACATTCCGTGTAATATAGGATTCATAATTTTTTGTTACGGAAGTGTATTCTTGACCTATCAATGATGATGAAATCAGGAAATCTGCTGTAGCACGATTACATGCTGTGGGAATATTATAAAGAACAGCAATTCGCAATAAGGCTTTCACATCGACATCGTGAGGTTGAGGCTGCATTGGATCCCAGAGGAATATAATTACATCGACCTTGCCTTCAGCAATCATGGCGCCCAACTGCTGATCACCGCCCAGCGGGCCTGATTTTAATTTTGTGATGTGAAAATCCATATCCTCTTTCTCAAGCTTCTTTTTGAGAGCATGCTCAACCATATTCCCTGTAGTTCCAGTACAAATTAGTTTATGTTCAATGATTGATGTATAATTCCATTCAATCCATTCGATCAAATCTTTCTTGCGGTTATCATGCGCCACCAGCGCTATATTTTTTATCTTTTCCATTACATCTCCTTAATCTGAAATGGGCTTTATGCAATGCCCGGAGTCCTTATATGTATTGTATGGCAACTTCGTAGGCAATATCTGAGTGGTCGGCGCGTGGACCGCTGTCGTCACAACCAAGTTCTCCTTCTGACAATTCGCTATGGTTTCTTATCATCGAGCTAATTGTTTGAGTCAGGTCAAACCCGCCATCAACACAGTCGCGGCTCAAACAGTCTAACCTGAAAAAAGCGTAACTTCCGGGCGAGAAATTTACGACACGATGTACTGGCTTTGCGATCCCTTTCTGTTTATACATCAGACTGATTTCGATACGTGCAACCTCCGGATAATGCCTGGACACTATACCAGCGTCGAGTTTGCGCTGATTCCGTTCTATACTTGCCTGATTATTTTTGTTCCACATGTTCCTCCTAAATAAAAAGGCCCCTTCCACAGGGAAGGGACCTTCTTCGGCTAATTACAGTTTGACAACATTGATGGCCTTGGGGCCTTTCGGGCCGCTTTCAGTATCAAAGCTGACCGTGTCACCTTCGGCAAGGGATTTATATCCATCACCCTGGATTGACGAATGATGTACAAAAGCATCATTTCCGTCTTCACACGAAATAAAGCCAAAACCCTTGTGGTCGTTAAACCATTTTACAGTTCCCTGGTTCATTTATTTACCTCCTTATCTATAAATTAAAATCTCAGAAGGTCTCAACAATGAAAAAAGCCACAAAGATGAAAAAATCTTCGTGGCCTCATAAACGACAAAAACTTCTAAAACTCTTGACTAACTATACCATGTCTTTTAACCGGCCGTCAAGGAGAATTGCGGGACCGCTTTTTCTATGGCACAGTCCTACTTTGGATTTCCATTGGAATGGGATAATTAAAAAAATATCGACGAAGTCAGTCGAGATAATGCTGTAGTTAATTTAGAGAAGAATAGGTTAAGGTAGGAAGAGTTATTGCTAAAGAATAACTATTTAAAGTTCAAAGGATGAAAATATGAATAATAGTTGCTCAGAAGGCGGAAATATTAAGGCCTGGTGCCCATGGTGCGACCTGACATCAGATCATACAATTATTGCAATAGTTGATGGCTCACCTAAAAAAATTAAATGCAATTCCTGCGATGAATACCACAACATGAGTCCAAAACCATCCGGGAAAAGACGGGGAAACTTGAAAATCTCTGCTCGAAGAGCAAAATCCAGGGAAGCAACGTACCAGGATTATTTGTCACGACTAACTGGTGGTGATTCTGCCAATTCCAGGAAATATACGACGAAAGGAAATTATAAAAAAGATGAGGTCATAGACCATCTGAAGTTTGGAATTGGAATAGTCTTATCGGTAATTCAGATTAATAAAATAAATATTCTCTTTAAGGATGGTCCCAGGCTGCTCATTCAAAATCAAAAATACGTTGTGTAATGTCATTTGAACATGGAGAAGCGTTTCATCAGCACCCTCAGTACTGTAATGAAAAATACCTGGTCAATAGTTTATGCCTGTTTTTTTTATAATTAATATTATTGGCAGATATTAACGAATGAAGCTTATCCAATTTCGCTTTACTGCCATTTTTTCTTGCTTCTGCTAAATCTTTCAGGATTGACTTCGTAAAATATTTTCTTTTAAAGTTCAATTTAGACAAATTATATCTATAGGTAATATAGTTCATGACATTAACATTTACCTGTAATCCTGTTGCCTGTTATCCTGATTTTTATCTTTATGAATCTTGTTCACTTTTTTAGGGGGCGGTTTCTTTAAGCAGGCTTTGCAAATCGTTGAACCTTTTGCATCATAACACCCGTCTTCATCAATCGTTTTCTCTAAATCCTCACAATATATTTTAATCGTCTTCCTATGTTGTTTTTTCTCTCTCATATGAATGTATTGTGGGCTTCTTTTGATTTAATAGCAAGGGTAATTAGTGCGAAAGAACAAAAGTGCAGACCTTCGGATTTATAACTGACTGATTACAAAGAGATAAAATAAATTTCTGTTAATCCTTCATCTATTTAATATCTATTTGGTATAAATTGTGTTACAGTTAAATTGTCTTTGAAAGTTGGAAAAGCCTCTCGGCCTTTAAAGCCCTGAGGTTTTTTTTGTTTCATCAGAAACATACAGGAAAGAGTTTAATCATTAATATGGGGTCAGACATGGAGAGATGCATAATGAAGATAAATGTAAAGCATGAAAAACTGTCAGTGCTGCACGTAGCAACACTGAACCAGCCGATCAGTCCTGACCTTGGGTATGGACCAATTGAAACAGTTATCTATAATATCGACAAAGGACTCCATTCTTCAGGTCACCGGTCGATCGTAGCCTGTTCAGGTGATTCCACAGTTACCGGAGAGCATTACGTAACTGTTGATAACAGCACGGGTGATTATTGGAGCGTTAATACATCGAAACTGCGACAGAACACGAATATGCATTATGCTAATGCATTGTACAGGGCAGGGATGGGCGATATTGACATCATACACACCCATGATGCGAAAGCGGTTGAGTTCATGTATGACAGCTTATTCAACATGAGTATACCGATTGTAATGACCCTTCACATATCCACAAAAGACAGCTTGCTGGGAGGGGCTTACCAGCGCTGGTGCAGTCCTCTTATGTCATCTCCCCTGGTGCATTGCGCTGCGATAAGTGAATATCAAAAAGAGCAATACAGCAGTCTGGTAAATGCAGAGAATGTTGTTTACCACGGGATTGACGTTGATCAATATCCTGTAAAAAAGGAGCCTGATAAAGGAAGCTATTTGTTCACTATCGGCAGGCTAACCCGTGACAAGGGACAGGACAGGGCCATAGAACTTGCACAAAAAACAGGTTCTAAACTGATCATTGCCGGTTGTGTCCAGAATAAAGCCGCTGACAGAGAGTTTTTTGCAGACCTGAAAAATTCCATAGACCTGTCCGTTGAAGTCGGCAAAAATCCGGTTGATAATGACTATTATGCTAAGGTAATAAAGCCTTTACTGGACTCTGACAAACAGATTATCTACATAGGAGAAATCAGCAGCGAGCATAAAAAACACTGGTACCTGCATGCCCGGGCTACCTTATTCCCTATACAGTGGGGAGAACCGTTCGGGCTTGTCCTTGTCGAGTCAATGGCATGCGGTACACCAGTCATTGCATTCAATAAAGGCTCTGTTCCTGAGATCGTAGTGGACGGCAAAACAGGCTTTATAGCAGATTCCACAGAAGCCATGATTGAAGCAGTTGACCGGATAGACAGTATTGATCCCCGCGAATGCAGGAGACATGTACAAAAGTATTTCTCCATATCGAGTATGGCCGGTAATTATTCAGAATTATATCATCATATAATCGCCAGTCATAAAACTTCAGACCGCCATAGCAGGTTTCCAATTGGCCATCCTTCTCAACCTGTACCCCGCGGGACAAAAGCCGCATAGGAAAATATGCCCAAAGACATTCCGGTAAGCAACGGCAATCTTCTTTTTAATTTTGACTCTGATTATCAGATCAGGGATGTGTATTTTCCCCATATAGGACAGGAGAACCATTCAAAAGGAGACCCCTTTCGGTTCGGAGTGTGGGTAGATGGACGCTGTTCCTGGATGGGTCCGGAATGGGAAAAGGATCTAAGGTATTACGATGACAGCCTTGTTACTGATGTTCTTCTGAAAAACAAATCCCTGGGCCTGAAACTTCGATGCCATGACGTGGTTGATGTGGACCTGAATATATATATTAAAAAGATCGAGGTCGAAAATCTTCAGGATAATGAGCGTCAGGTAAGGCTCTTTTTCTGTCACGACTTTCATCTTTATGGGTATGATATCGGAGACACTGCCTATTTTGATCCACGACCCCGTGCCATTATCCACTACAAGGCCAACCGTTACTTTCTCATCAATTGCGGGAAGTCCGGAAAGTATGGTGTAAATCATTATGCCTGCGGCGACAAAGAGGTGCCGGGACGGGAAGGCATATGGAAAGATGCTGAAGATGGAGAACTCAGCGGAAACCAGATTTCATGGGGTTCTGCCGACTCTGCTATTGGCATATGGCTGCACGTGCCCCCGGGAGGGAAAGCTGCAGCGCATTACTGGATTGCAGCAGGTACTCACTACGATGAGGTGGCACAGCTTAACCGGGATGTGATAGAGAAGACGCCCGATGCGCTGATAAAACGCACATCCGATTACTGGGGAGCATGGGTCACAAAAGAATCCAGGTCCTTTGGTGACCTGCCCAAATCTATTGTTGACATATATAATCGCAGCCTTCTTGTTTTAAGGACCCAGATAGACAACAGGGGGGCAATTACAGCGGCAAATGATTCGGACATAGTCCGTTTTGCAGGAGATACCTATTCCTACATGTGGGGACGCGACGGGGCCTTCGTAGCCGCTGCTCTGGCAACGGCCGGTTACACCCATGTATGCATGAAATTTTTTGAATTTTGCGCCCGGGTTCTCACAGATGAAGGATATCTTTATCAGCATTACAATCCCGATGGATCACTGGCCAGTAACTGGCACCCATGGCTGGTAGATGGAAAGGCCGTCCTCCCGATACAGGAGGACTCGACCGCTTTGATTCTCTGGTCGCTCTGGATACATTATGAGAGTTCTAAAGACATAGAATTCATCAGACCTCTCTATGATACGCTTATTAAAAAGTCTGCCGACTTTATGGTAGCTCACCGCGATGCTGATACTAAACTGCCCATCCCCTGTTATGATCTCTGGGAAGAGCGTTTTGGGGTGCATACTTATACGGTAGCATCAGTGATTGCCGGTCTCAGGTCGGCGGCGAATTTTGCAAGACTCTTTCACGATACCTCCCTGGCAAAGAAATATGACAAAACAGCCGAAGAAATAAAGGA
>CALZGI010000121.1 GCA_945786855.1 Thermodesulfovibrionia bacterium
TCAGACCGGGCATCCTGAAAAAAGATCCTCTGGTACAGCCAGAGCATGTACCCTGCTCCCAGTATTATTCCGGTTGCAGCCAGAACACCCCATATCATCTTTGCCTTGAAAGCGCCTAATATGATCAGGAACTCACCTATAAACCCGTTTGTTCCGGGCAGTCCGACAGAAGCAAACGTAAGGATGATAAAAAATCCTGCATACCACGGAACAAGTTTGGCAAAACCGCCGTAATCAGCAATGACACGTGTATGCGTCCGTTCATATATCATCCCTATCATAAGGAACATTGCGCCCGTTATGATCCCATGGTTTAACATCTGGAGGATGCCTCCCTCAACACCCTGGGTATTCAGTGCGAACAGTCCGAGCGTAACAAATCCCATATGGCTCACACTTGAATAGGCGATGAGACGTTTAAAGTCTTTTTGTGCAAAACAGACCAGTGCGCCGTATATGATTGCGATGATCGAAAGAATGAGTATGGGTTTTACAAAGATAAGTGTTGCGTCAGGAAGCATGGGGATTGAAAATCGCAGAAATCCGTATGCACCCATTTTGATAAGAACACCGGCAAGGATCACACTGCCTGCTGTAGGGGCCTCTGTATGAGCATCCGGCAGCCAGGTATGCACCGGAAACATCGGCACCTTTACCGCAAAGGCGGCAAAGAAAGCCAGAAACAGCCAGAACTGCATTTTGACCGGATACTGAATAGAGCTAAGGGCAAGTATATCAAGCGTCCTGCCTCCGTAAAAGTAAAGAACGATTATTCCAACAAGCATCAGCACACTGCCGACCAGGGTATAGAGAAAGAACTTGATTGAAGCGTAGACCCTGTTCTGTCCACCCCAAACTCCTATTAATAAAAACATCGGGATGAGCATGGCCTCCCAGAAGATATAAAAGAGGAAGAAGTCCAGAGACACAAACACACCCAGCATTCCTGCCTCCATGGTGAGAATGGCCATGTAAAATTCCCTGGTCTTTGTCTGGATCGCCTTCCATGAGACAAGCACGCACAGAATACTGAGTATTGTAGTGAGAAACAGGAACAGGATACTGATCCCGTCTATTCCCACAGAGTATGTAATATTCCAGGACGGTATCCATTCATGCATCTCAACAAACTGCATTTTATGAGTGCTCTTGTCAAAATTGCCCAGCAAAGGCAGGGATATGATAAGCGTGGCTATCGTAAAGAGCAGGGCAGTCCATCTGACCAGACGGTCATTTCTCATAAACAGCAGGATCAGCGCGCCTATTAAAGGCAGGAACACCGACCATGTGAGTATGGGATAGCTGAGTTGATTAAAAATTAAATTATCCATTGTTTATCTTGCAAATATCATGTAACCGATGATACATAACGCACCAAGCGCCATGACCAGTCCGTAATTAGTCAGAAGCCCTGTCTGGACCTCTCTGAATTTTTTACTGAACATACCTATAAGGTTGGGCAGGCCATTGACGATCCCTTCAATAATATATGTGTCAAATCCAAGTATGATCTTGTCTGAAGCTTTAAGTACCGGTTGTACAATGGTCTTGCTGTAGAGTTCATCAATATAATATTTATTAAACAGCAGTGTATGAATGGGTTTGAACATGGAGCCGATCTTCTGAGGCAGGTCCGTCTTTTTCAGATACATCGTATATGCAACAAGCCACCCGGCAAGGGCGACAAAGATTGATGCGCCCATCACAAAGTACTCCTGTGCATGAGTACCGTGTCCTTCAGAATGTCCAAGCACCGGTGCAAGGAACTCACCGATTTTATCACCATGCTCAACAAAAAGTGGAGGGATGCCGACATACCCGGCAAAGATCGCGCCAAAGGCAAGAAACATCAGCGGTACAGTAATGACCTTTGGAGACTCATGAATGTGGTGTTCCTGGCCTTCCCCTCCTCTGTATTCACCATGAAATGTAAGATAAATCAGTCTCCATGAATAGAAGGCCGTCAGTAATGCTGCAAGCGTGCCTAAAAACCATAGGAACTTACCAAGCTCTCCTCCAAGAAAAGCTCTCCAGAGTATCTCGTCCTTGCTGAAAAAACCTGAAAACAGGGGAATACCGGTAATGCTCAATGTTGCAATGATGAAGACCCAATACGTAATGGGCATATGTTTTTTCATTCCTCCCATCTTCTGCATGTTCTGCTCATCATCATGTTTGGCATGATGCAGGGCATGAATAACACTTCCTGAACCAAGGAAGAGCAATGCCTTGAAATAGGCATGTGTATAAAGATGGAATATCCCTGCTGAATAGGCTCCCACACCAAGGGCAAGGAACATGTATCCCAGCTGGCTGACTGTTGAGTATGCTATTACGCGTTTAATATCATTCTGCACCAGCGCAATGGTCGCAGCAAATATGGCTGTCACGCCCCCGACAATTGCAACAGTGTTCATGGCAATTTCAGACATATTAAAAAGAGGATTACAGCGGGCAACCATAAACACACCTGCAGTAACCATGGTTGCGGCATGGATCAGGGCAGACACAGGAGTCGGGCCTTCCATTGCATCAGGCAGCCAGACATGCAGAGGTATCTGGGCTGACTTCCCAACAGCGCCGCAAAAGAGCAGAAGACATATTAACGTTGCAAGGTCCACATCATATCCGAACAGATCAATGGTCTGCCCTAATAAACTGCCGGCCTGGCCAAATACCTGCATATACTCAAGACTGCCAAAGGTCAGGAATATGAGAATGACACCAAGACCAAAACCAAAGTCACCGAACCTGTTAACGATAAATGCCTTTTTGCCGGCGTCTCCGGCTGATTTTTTATGGAACCAGAATCCGATGAGAAAATAGGAACAGAGACCAACCGCTTCCCATCCGAAATACATGAGCAGGAAGTTGTTGGCCATAACAAGGACCAGCATGGAGAAAACAAACAGACTCAGGTAGGCAAAGAAACGGTAATACCCGCCGTCACCATGCATATACCCTATGGAATAAATAAATATAAGTGTGCTGATTGAAGTAACAACGATCAGCATAATTGCAGATAACTGGTCAATGAGGAAACCCACCGTAACATGAAAGTCACCTGATGTGATCCAGCTGTATAAATTAATGTTTACCACATTGCCTGACTGAACATCCATAAAAGCACTAAGTGCCAGAATAAATGAACCGGCTACCGCGGGCACAGCAACCCAGTGGGCCTTGTCTTTAATGTAATTGCGGCCAAAGACAATATTGATAACAAATGCAATAAACGGAAGTAATGGAATCAGTGCATATTTCATAATTACTTATTATCTCTGATTTTTAATTTGGATAATGCATCATTTCTATGGCAACAGAAATCCAGTGATTTTCCCGTTTTCTGGATTCCCGCCTCCGCGGGAATGACATTTTTTTTGTGTCTGAAATTTGTCATTTGTAATTTGAAATTTGTAATTTATTTTTGTTTATCCTTTTAACAAATTAATCTCATCGACCTTAATCGTCGGGTTGTTCTTGTAATAGGCAATCAGTATTGCCAGTCCGATCGCTGCTTCAGCAGCAGCAACAGTAATAACAAAAAAGACCAGAATCTGTCCTCTCATGACCTGCAGGTAATGGCTGAATGCCGCAAGGCTTATGTTGACTGAATTAAGCATCAGTTCAATCGAAATAAACATGATAATCAGGTTGCGCCTGGCAAGAAAGCCAAAGACACCTATGCTGAATATTACAGCGCTAAGAATTATGTACCAGCTTAACGGAACCAACTAAACCTCCTTATAAGGTAGCTTGTAGCCAGTAATTGGCAGTTAGGGAACTGAATTCCCTTTTCTTCTCCCTTATCTACCAGCTGTCATCTACTAACTACTAATTCTCTACTCTCTTCTTTGCCAGAACCACCGCTCCAATAAGGGCCACCAGAAGTACCAGTGATGCGATCTCAAATGGTAAAAGATATTCTGTGTATAAAACCTTCCCAATCGTCATCATGGTGCCCTCGGCCTGAATGGCCTCTATTGAATATTCACCCAGAGGCGGCATCACCGTTATCTTTCCGAGTATCATGGCCAGAAAAATCGCAAACACAATGGCAATAGCAGCGCTTATGGGCCACTGGCCCTGGTATTTCTTTGCTGTTGCTTCCTGCTTCAGGTTAAGCAGCATAATGACAAACAGAAACAGAACAAGAATAGCCCCTGCATATATAATGATCTGTATGGCTGCAAGAAACTCGGCATTCAGAAACAGGTACAGAGCTGCTATGTGAATGAAAAGTACCAGCATCCAGAGCACGCTGTGGACCGGGTTTCTCCTGGTCACAATCAGCAATGACAGGACAGTCATGGATACTGCGAAATATGCAAAAAATAATTGGGGAGTTGTCATTTCTCTACTTTCTCAACAACCTGCTGTTCCACTTTTTTTGCAAAATCATCTGATCGGGGCCTCCAGAATTTCTTTATATAGTTCA
>CALZGI010000122.1 GCA_945786855.1 Thermodesulfovibrionia bacterium
GGCCTGTGGCATTTGTTAGTGCCTTTCTTAAGTTATTACTTCCTGATTAAATATGGTTAAGTAAACCGGTCCGTAATAGTTCCTTTTATTTCTTCAGTTACCTGTATTTCAACTTAATGTGTTGAGCCTGCTGCAACAGTTCAATTTCCATATATGGCTCTATGGATCTGTTCCTCATGTAGCAATAAACAACATCTTTCGGCTTCATGGAAGGGTCTTCCTCAAAGGAGTCCTCTGTAAATTTCTTAAATGCCTTCCTTTCAGCTTCCGGATATTTCATTGCAAGGCTCCTTTCAATCCATAGCTGTTGCTGATCTTCAGTAAGTTCCTTAAACAGAGACTTGAGAAAGAACAACTGGTAGAATTCTGGCAAGCCTGCAACATTTTTTGCGGCCTTGACAGCCTCTATTGTTCCTTTTGTGTAGTAATTTTCGTTCATGGTAATTCCTCCTTATAATCTTTTATATGTATTACCCTCAGCGATGCGTCCTGTTCGAGTTATTTTTGTTTCGCGAGTAATTCATAAACAAAAAAAAAGGTTAAGCCCGGCGAGATTTGATCCGATAAATAACTAAAATCTGTAAAAAGTCGTTTTTTTTGGAAAAAATATCAAAAAAAATTGCACGCATCGACGAATCCTAAAAAAACACTATTTTTACAAAAAAGAGGGCTATATGAGAGAACATCTGGATGATCCCAGAGAGGGTGAGTATTTTTCAGAAAAAGGTCTTACTTCCCTTACAGGGCTGCCTCGGATCTCGTGGCCTCTTGTGATAATAAAAGAATTGATAGATAACAGCCTGGATGCTGTTGAAGGACAGAAAGACAAATACATACACATCGAATATGCTGATAATTCTCTTGTCATCCTCGATAGTTATGGCGGTATCCCGGAAAATATCATTGAGGGTATCCATGATTTTTCTAAATATATTTCGAATAAACGTCATTATATTGCTGTAACACGGGGGTATCAGGGTAATGCATTAAAGACGGTAATTGGTATATGTCATCTAATGAAAGCGCAGCTTTACTTCATAACAAACAACAGGAAGATTTCATATAAAATCGATGAATCAAAATTGGCAATCGGAATAGTCAAATTTAATCGTGTTGTGGAAATATTAAATGGCGGGGAGGAGATGCCAGGCATTAAAATAACGGGCATAAGGTTCTTAAGCTCGGACATTAATGAAAAGATTCAGGCATATCATTTATGTAATCCTGATGTGTCCTTTGCTTTCAACGGAAATGAATTCAACAATATAACAGTGAAGTCGAGCAAAAAGAGGGATTGCAACTATATCCATTGGTATGATCTCAAGTCGTTTAATAAACTGTTACAGGCAATTGCCCATAAAGACCCACCCAGGACTACCAAATCCTTTTGCAATGTGTTCAGCGGTACACAAAGGGTTATCAGCAATCTGGACTTTCCCTACAAGAGGTTGTCTGACTTTGCCGATAGTAAAGAGGCTGTCAGCGTTCTCTACAATAAATTGCAAACTCTTGTCCCTCAACCTGCATCTGATTCCCTTGTGAAATACAGAATCGGAAGAAAATCTTTGAAGACTGCTTTCGGGAACGGATATGCATTCAAATATAAGTGTGATCATGGAGAATCCCGTCATTATGAAGCGACCATCCCCTTTTATATTGAAGCCTCCCTGTTAAGAAGTGACTACTATTCTGATACCAGCATTGTTACCGCAATAAACAGATCGATTCCCTATGAATCCTGTCCTTTCAAACTCACTAAAGAATTGCACCAGTTTAATGATGAACTCTATTATGAAGATTCCCTTCGTTCTATTTTGGACAGGGCCGGATTTAAAGAAGCAAAAGGGGTAAGGCTTTTTATACATTTTATTTCTCCATACATCCAGTTCACGGAACAGTCAAAAACACGCTTAGTCGCAGACCATTTTAAAGACAAGCTTATTAAACTGGTAGAGCACCTGACCTGTGATGTCATAAGAGAGGTAAAGAAAGCGAGAAATGCCGGAGAGAAAAACACGAACAGCAACAGGAAAAGTACCACAAAAGGAAACAGCAAAAAGGCCCTCATGGAGAGACACTTCATGGAAGGATATGAAATAGCCAGTGAAGGGTACAAGGTTGCGGTGCGGCAGATCTTTTATACTGTGCGTAATATCATCAACATCAAATATCAGCGTGACCTGAAACAATCAGACTATAACAGTACATTCACTCAGGAGATAGTGACCAATTTTATCGAAAAACACCCTGAGCTTGAAGACAAGATATTATTTGAAAGAAGAGGGTATTTCTACAACCCGGTTACGGGGGATGAACTCCCATTAGGGACCGAAGACGTCTTAACATATATTAAAAGAGTCATAAAAAACGGCATATACCGCAAGACAAAAACCTTTTATTCAGTTCCTGACGAATTGATATTCAATCAGGTCCTGTTTGTTGAAAAGTACGGATTTAACATTATCCTGAAGGAGAGCGGGCTTCTTGATAAATTAAATTTAGGAGTCATGTCAACTCAGGGGTTTGGAACAAGGGCAGTAAAGAGATTGATGAAATATTTTCTTGATAAGGGGATCAAGGTCTATATTCTCCATGATTGTGATATCCCCGGATATTTGATCAGTGAGAAATTTCTCAGCGGCAGTGGCACCTATAAAGAGAGTCTGGATGTCATCAAGATAGGACTTGCTCTTGATGATGCAAAGAA
>CALZGI010000123.1 GCA_945786855.1 Thermodesulfovibrionia bacterium
GCCCGGGATGCGGAAAAAGCCCCTGAGAGAATTATCAATGCGCATCCACCGGACGAAAGCGAAAACATTGAAAGCTTCATCGTTCCCATAGATCAATTATATGAAAGACTAGAGGAATTTGTCAGGGCAGGTGATGAAATAGACCTCAGGATATTCGGTATACTCGACATGGCAAAAAGAAAAACTGAATAAATATGTCCATCCCAGAGTTAATCCTGATGCCTGTAAGACTCTGAGGTAAAGATATGAACGGTTTCAGCCGATAGGAAGAAGAAAGACAAATGAGCGGTGATTGATCCATGATATTTAATAATATACTTAATTATTGTACGAACTATGTTCAGGCCAATCCTTTGGGCGGAATAGCTGTGGGAGTTATTCTCCTCTTCCTGCTCGTAAAGAGAACAAAAGCATTCCTGATATTGGTTCTTATAGTGGCGGCAGGTATTGGAGTCATGACACTATTTGATACGCTTTCTTCTTCGGGTGTATCCCAAAAAGACTTCAAGGCTCTAAAGGAGGTTCAGTAGAGACGCAGAAGCATGCGCGGAGCTGAGTATGATTACGATATGAACGATAGCCTGAAGCATTATGTGCAAAAAATACACAAGCTGCCCACACTGCCCGTCGTGGCCCAGGAGATTTTAAGCATTGTAAACAATGACACGACATCAGTGAGAAGAATAGAAAAAGTTGCCGAAAACGATCCTGCAATTTCTGCAAAGATCCTCAGTGCTGCCAATTCCGCTTTTTTCGGCCTTAAAGTTCAGACAAAGACCCTTGACAGTGCGATCATGCGCATAGGGTTTAATAATGTGAAAAGTATAGCCCTTGCAATATCTCTTATGACTGTACTTCAGGATAAGAATGACCGGACAACCTTTGATTACAAGAGAATATTCAATCATTCTATTACTGTCGGTTTTGTGGCGAGAATCCTTTCAAAGAGACTGAAACTGGAATTTGCCGAGGAGATTATGATGAACGGCATGCTCCATGACCTCGGATATTTAGTGCTGAATAAATATTTCCCTCAAGATTACGGGGATGTTCTTGAGGCACACAAAGATGAGGGCGATCTCCTGGGAGTGGAAAGCAGGATTCTTGGTTTTAATCACGGGGATATCGGTAAATGGGTGGCTGAGCAGTGGAACCTTCCTCATAATATAATAGACACAATCATGTATCACCATAATCCTTCCCGTGCAAAAAAGAATTTAAAACGCATAGCTGTCATACACATTGCAGACTATATCACAACGGGAAAGATGCTGAGCCCTACAGAGCAGGACCCGCAGTACCCTTTTGATCATGTATCACTTGATATCTTGGATATTACAGAATCGGAACTCGTTGATATTGAAGGTGAATTGACCGGTGAGTACGCTGCTGAGATGTTCTCGTAAATATCATCGTGAAGCCGAAAGAATCTTAATTCCACCCTTGACAAATCTCTGAACAGGGGAGTAATCTTACCTAGTGTTACGCTGATTCGTAATGAATCGCGGCAGGATCACATCTTCTAATCTCTTTCAATAAAAACTATGGAGTAACTATGACAATCGACAATTATGAAAAGGCAGGTAATATGGCTCAAAAAATCAGTTTTGCTTTTGAAGATTCTTACGGAGAGGCTGCGAAACAGAAAATGTTTATGTCCCTCTTCGACGATTACCTCTTGCCCATTGATCCGGGAGGTCGCATGGAGCCTTATGACGCCATTATTCTGCTCTGGCGTAGTAACCGGCCTGAATTTGATGTGATGGTCTCAAAAATGATAGAGCTGAAACTGATCGATGAATAGGCATTTAAAGATATCAAAAAGATATGCCGTCCATAGGAGATAAAGTTAGAAAAAGGTTGAGCAATGATAACTAAACATCTTGAAATTATACAATAAATAATAGGTGTTATAATTCCATGTATGTTTTCTGAGTAGAGCAGCATTCTGTAAGTGTTTAATTTCATTGTTGATATTTTTTCGAGGTCAATTTGTTCTTGACAAACAACTTTTTAAAGGGTACGCTTAATTCATCTATACTTTTTTCGGGCTTTAATCTCAGGCTTTTTTTTATTCAAATTATTTATTTTATTAACAGGCGAACATAACAGGAGGCTTGGAAATGAAAGAAAAAAATCCCAGTTATACTGATAAGAAAATAGATAATTCATGCTTAATTGTAGGGGATCAAAATTGGAATTTGGAGAATATGTCGGCAACAAAACGGTTTCTGCTCAGAAAATCGATCAAGCGCAATATCAGACAGCAGCTGGAGAGAGGCGAGTATTTCATGCTCACTTCAGACTCACATTCAGAGATGAAAAAATCAGGAAGCCACAGTCTGGCGGCCCTGCAGCATTTTAAAACCTCACACAGGTAGTTAATTTACACTTTTTTGCCGTTCAATCAAGTGATGCCGGGAAAATAAGACAGAGTTTTCACGAACTCATATCTCCATAGAGATGTAAACCCATAAATCCGCAATTCAATGCCTGTCTGTCCATGACAGGGTGTTCCGATATTCTTTTACAAAGTATTTTTGAATTGATCGCACTATCAATGTTGCATCGTCGATGATGAGCACTATATAATTTCATGTGATGTCTCTGAAGAGAGAAATAAATACCATTCACAGGGTTGGAGTGCATACGTCGATCGCGGGTGGAATATCAAAAGCGGCAGACCGTGCTGCCTCTTTGAACTGTTCAACTATGCAGATATTTTCCCACAACCCCCGGCAGTGGAAGCACAGTGCCTTTGATGAGGGAGAAGCGAAAAGGTTTAAAATATTGAGAGAAAAATATAATATTCATCCTGTCTTTGTTCATGTGTCCTATCTGATCAATCTTGCAACCTGTTCGGAATCAATGCTGAGCAAATCCATCGATCTTCTTTGTTATGAATTAAGGAATGCCGACATGATTGGTGCTGAATATGTTGTATTGCACACAGGCAGCGCACGGGGAAGAGATGAAAGGGATGCCAGGAAGAGGGCGGTGAGCGCGCTTTTAAGGGCATTCAAGTCTGTCAGGAGCACATCGGCGCTCGTACTGGAAAACACTGCTGGGGAAAAGGGGGACATTACATCCTCAATAAAAGCACTGGGTGAGATAATTGACAACTGTCAAAGCGACCGTATTGCAGGGATATGTGTAGATACCTGTCATGCCTTTTCTGCCGGGTATGACCTCCGGGGAGTCGAAGGCGTTGAGGGGCTGCTCACGGAGATAAAGGATTATGCAGGCTTTGATAAGTTAAAATTGATCCACCTGAATGACTCCAAGCGTCCTCTTGGCTCAGGAATAGACAGGCATGAACATATTGGAAAGGGATATATAGGGCTGAAGGGGTTTAAAAATATCCTCAATGATAAAATATTATCAAAAGTGCCCATAATCCTTGAAACACCCAAAAATGATGAAGATGATGACAGAAAGAATCTTGGGAAGGTTTTTCGTATACTGAATCATGGATGAACACACATTCAGAGTTCTTGAACTCGAAAAAGTACTGACCATGACTGCAGTGCATGCCTGCTCTGAACCCGGCAGAAAAGCAGTTCAGAAAATAAGACCTCTTGAAAATGTTGATGCCATCAAACACAGGATTGGTCTGGTGTCCGAATGCAGGAAAATTATTTCTGAAGGCCGGAGCCTCGGGTTAGAACACTTTGTCGATCTCCTGCCGGTGTTTAAAAAGGTAAGGCCTGATGATGCCATGCTGGATCCTTTTGAAATACAATCTTTCCTGCCGGTCCTTTATTCTGCCCTGAATCTCAAAGTGCTCAGCGACGATCCGGTCTACAGCAGAATAGGCTCCATAGTTTCGCAGCTGACGACTCATGGTGAATTAACAAAATCAATAGCTCTATCGATTGACCGGGAGGGAAAGCTGAAGGATAACGCATCCCCTGCTTTATACCGCATCCGGCAAAGTATTGAAAAGTGTGCAATGAAAGTCAAAGGGGTGCTGGGAGGGATATTGAATCAGGAACATCTGGTCCCTCATCTGCAGGATTTTTATCTGGCTGAAAGGAACGGAAGATGGGTTCTGCCCGTAAAAACTGATTCAAAAGGCAGTGTGCCCGGTATTGTCCACGACGTCTCAAACACCGGTGAAACAGTCTATGTGGAGCCCTTCGTGATTCAACAACTCGGAAACGAGCTTGAGTCTTTTCGTGCTGAAGAAAAGATCGAAGAGTTCAGAATCCTCCGGAAACTCTCATCTCTTCTCAGGGAACATTTACCGGACATTGAGAATGATTATTACATTATTGCTGAAGTCGATGCTTTGAATGCTGTTGCAGTTTTTTCGGAACAATTAAATATGTCGCCGCCCGAGATAAATGAAAACAGGCTCATGAGCATACAGGGCGGACGCCACCCCCTTCTCTGGAAAGCCCTGCAGTCAGGAAATCGTGGTGATGACCTCATTCCTCTTGATCTGGAAATCGGACGGGAACATTCCTGTATGATTATTACCGGGTCAAATGCCGGAGGGAAAACAGTTGCACTCAAAACTATCGGGGTTTTAAGTTTCATGGCCCTTTCGGGGATGCACACTCCGTCACGTTCTGGTACATCCTTCCCATTTTTCAGACAGGTACTCGCGGACATCGGAGATGAACAGTCAATCGAACAGAATCTCTCGACATTTTCAGCCCATGTTACCCGCATATCTAAAATTATCAGGAAAAGCGGTGAGGAGACTTTGGTAATCATCGACGAACTTGGAACGGGAACAGATCCCGAGCAGGGAGGGGCGCTGTCCTGCGCACTCTTGAGGAGATTAAATAAGCAGGGAGCAATTTCACTGGTATCAACCCATCTGGGGATGCTGAAAGTATTTGCCCATGCTGAACCCGGCGTCATGAACGGTGCGATGGAAATGGAAGACAGTACTGTCAGTGGTGTTCCGTCGTACAGGCCTACATATAAGCTGCTGACCGGTGAGCCCGGTACCTCCCATACTTTTGAAATGGCCGAATCACTGGGGCTGCCGAAGGATTTAATCAACGATGCAAGGAATTACATCACTGACGAAGACGCTGCCGTTGAATCACTTATTGCAGAAATGAAGCGGAAAAGGGGAGAATTGAACAGTAAACTGTCAGAGGCCGGGCAGGCCATGAGAGAGGTTGAACTCATGCGTTCTGAGCTGAAAGAGGAACTCCTGAAGATCGACACCGAAAAAAAGAACACTATCGCACAGGCGCTCTGCAAAGCAGAGGAGATTCTCGGGCAGACAAAAAGAGAGGCCCGTGATATTGTCCGTGCGTTGAGAAAATCACGCCCTGAAGATGCCGGAGAACCCTTGAAGGTCCTTGAAAGAAAGCATCTTGAAATAAAGAATCTCAAGGATCTTCACTCTCCGGAAAAGAAGAAGTCTCTGGAAAATATTAAGGCCGGACAGCATGTTTTCATTAGCGTTCTCAATTTAAATGGAACTGTTGACTCGGTCAATGAAAAATCGAGGAGCTGCAAGGTAGTAGTTGGCGGGAAAGAGTTCCTGATTCCCTTTTCGGAACTGTTCGAGGCTGCCCATCATTCAGAAGATACACTTCCGAGTTCCGGGAAAAAAGATCGTCAGCCTGCTCCTTCTTACACATTAGAAGACGTCGAGATGGATCAGGAGCTGAATGTAATCGGCAGGCGTGTTGACCCTGCTCTGTCGCAGATTGAACGGTATCTGAATGACGCTGCCTTATCAGGATTGAGTCAGGTAAAGATCATACATGGAATCGGAACAGGGGTGCTGTCCGGTGCTATTAGAGACTTTGTAAAGAGTCATCCTCTTGTGCAGAATGGGAGGGCAGGAAGCGAAGAAGAGGGCGGAGATGCTGTGACCATAATAGTACTGTAGCCTGTTACGGTATTCATGCATCAAAGCAGGCATATCTCATTAAGTATTGAATGCGGCAAAACGCATATGGCATAAAGTGTCTTTCTCACTCGCCTCCATACAGAATGATTCTGAAGTCTATTCTGCAGGAGCCGCTCACAATTCTTTATTTCGACATACCTGCTTCACTGCCAACATTTATAAATGTTGTGGACTGGTATTAAACGTTTGAACTTATGTAATGGTTTCCGGAGAAAAGGTTTTGGATCAGCGTAGAAGAGCGTAGGTGAAAATATCGAAATAAGGACATGCTCCGTCTTATCCCCCCTTTAGAAAAGGGGGGCAGGGGGGATTTGAAAATGTCTGGTGGGAACCATGAGAGAAATATTTATCAATATTGATGCTGTTGTAAAAGAAATATGGAGACAATAATAATTAAAAAATCTCCCCTAACCCTGCCTACCGGCAGGCAGGCCCTCTTTGCCAAAGAGGGGAATTCTCTCGTATTCACGAAGACAGAAGGTTTTTTAAATGCCTGATATAATCGGCTGGATCGGATCGGTTGCATTTGCGATGTGCGGTATCCCCCAGGCATGGGAATGTATTAAGAACAAGAGCGCCAAAGGAATTAATCCTGCATTTGCGGGATTATGGCTTATCGGGGAGATATGTTATGTTATCAGTGTTCTGATGAAATTCGGATGGGTGCACTGGATGATGTTTAATTACACGGCAAACATTCTGTCCGTTTTTGTAATCATATATTACTTAGTAAATGACAGGAGGAAGCCCATACAATGAGCAAAGGAATGTTGCTTTTTCAGTTTAAGGCCCGGCTAAATATTTTTCAAATGTTAAAACACGCTACCTTTTTTGCCTGTCTCATTCTTATCATGACGGGCTGTACCATGTTTGTTAAACCGCCCACGGAACCAGTAATCAAACAACTTTCAGGAGAAATAACAGGAACTTACAGCTGGATAGATGATCTGAATTATGAGGGCATTGAAAGAGCTGTCAATGAATCAATCGGGTATTATGAAGATCTCCCTTTCACAAGAGAGTTCAAGTACGGAGATATAATTTATTCTCCTGAAGAAATGGCGGCTTCACTTGAACTTTTTCTGGGGATAATAAAAAATTTTCATGGGGACCAGCTTATTCAGGAAATAAGAGACAGGTTTCTCATTTTCGAAAGCAGAAACGGAGATGGGAACGCCTTTTTTACAGGATATTATGAGCCCCTCCTTGAAGGCAGTTTATATCCTGCCGATGATTTCACCGAGCCGCTTTATGAAAGACCTGATGATCTTGTTGAAGTTAATCTGGGACAATTTAGTGAAGAGTGGAAAAGTGAAGTCATTGTCGGCAAATTGGAGGGAACGAGGTTGATTCCTTATGACAGCAGGGATGAGATAGTATATGACGAAACACTGAAGGAGCGGGCACGAGTCATCGCTTATGTGAAAGAGATTGAGCTGTTCTTTCTCCAGATTCAGGGGTCGGGGCTTATTCAGCTTTCTGACGGGAATGTAATACGAGTTAACTATGCCCACAAGAACGGCCACCCCTACAGAGCAATAGGGAAAATACTGAAAGATGAAATCCCTCCCGACAAAATGTCACTTCAGGCAATCAAGGAGTACCTCTATGCCAACCCTGACAAGGTAAGGGAAATTCTCAGCTATAACCAGAGTTATACTTTTTTCCGGGAGGTCGGGGAAGGGCCCCTCGGAAATATTGAGGTCCCCCTCACACCAAACCGCTCTATTGCCATGGACAGGAGAATTATTCCAGCTGGTACCCTTGCATTTATCGAAACTGAAATTCCTTCATGTGAATATGATGAGATGATTGAATGGAAACCTGTAAAGCGATTCGTAATGGTTCAGGACACAGGAGGGGCAATTCGGGGACATGGACGGGTTGATATATTTTTTGGCCATGGTAATAATGCCGAATTCAGTGCTGGTTATATGAAGCGAAAGGGAAGGGTGTTTATTCTTGTGGCTCGTAAGGAGTTCTTGAAAGAGGAAAGTTATTGATTTCTTCTGAAGAATTCCTATTGACTCTGCGGCAGAAGAACTCTATCAGGAAAACGTCTTCTTTACCTTCTTGAATTTTTCAATGCAAGTACAAAATATGTGAAGGATCGTGGGATCAAAGTGGCTCGGACCCATTTCTTCGGTAATGATTTTATAGACTGTCTCATCAGGCAACGCTTTTCTGTAAGGGCGGTCTGACGAAAGTGCGTCAAAAACATCCGCCAGGGCCATGATCCGGGCTGACAGGGGGATGTCCTCGCCTTTCAGTCCCCGGGGATAGCCGCTGCCGTCCCATTTTTCATGATGATAATAGGCAATATCCCGAGCGAGGGTCAGATATGACTGCTCACCCAGTTCCATCACTGCCTGAGCCAGTACATCTCCGCCAATAGTTGTATGAGTCTTCATAATTTTAAACTCTTCGTCAGTGAGTTTGCCTGGTTTTAGAAGTATCGCATCTGCAATTCCTACTTTTCCAATATCATGCAGTATGCATGATTCTCCGATGTCTTCCACATAGAGAGGTGTTACATGCCGGCACCATCTCGGTTCAGGCAGTTTACTCAACTCAGCGGCTATCAGTTTTGTATACAGGGATACACGCTTCAGATGGGAGCCGGTGTCATCATCCCTTAACTCAGCGAGAGATGCAAGGGTCAGTATCGTGGTCGCGTGCACCTTTTTGACTTCCCGGGTTTTCTCCTTTACTGTCTGATTCAATTTCCACTTTCGCAGCAGGGCATGGGCCATTTCCCATATTTCACTGTAGTTGAACGGCTTTTTCAGGTAATAGAGATTTTCTTCTTCCCTGTTCCCGGAAATGATCTCCCGTATCTCCTGCCTGTTGTAATCAGAATAGGCCGAAACAATGACAATTTCTGCATCAGGATCGATATTTCTGATCTCATAGGCGGCCTTGACTCCATCCATTCCGGGAGGCATTCTGACATCCATGAATATCACCGAGAAGGGATGATCATTCAGGGCTTCCCTGACCGCTGTAATAGCGTCTTCACCCTGTGTTACAGTGGTTACATCAATCTGGTCTTCTTCACAGTTCAATACAGGTGTCCGGCAACTCGAAGAACCAAATAACTCCTGCTCCAGTATGTTAACCTCTTCTCTCGTTGCATCCTTGTCGGGGGAAAGAATGCGCATGTAGTCTTCAAGTATGTCAACCTGATCATCTACAACCAGTATCCTGTCTTTTTTAAATTTTTTCATAGAAAGTACCGCATCATCCTTCTTCTGATTGCACAGGAAGTTTCACTGTAAAAACCGTTCCTTTGTTGTCTCCGTTACTGTCAACGGTAATACTGCCACCCATTTCAGTCATGGCATTCGCACTTGCATGGAGGCCGAAGCCGTGTCCATTCTCTTTCGTGGTAAAACCATGGTTGAATATCTTGACAAGGTTCTCGGGCGGGATACCGCACCCATTGTCTTTCACTCTGATATAGTCCTCACTATCATCGGCATGCCCTGTTTCTATTGTAAGTTCCTTGATTTTGTTTTGAAAATCGTTTCTCTTCATTGATTCAACGGCGTTTTTCACCAGATTAAGAAGCACCTGTACCAATTTGTACTTTTGCACTTTGGAGCGTAACGGCTTATCATAATCGCCCTGAACGTGCACTCCGTTCGCATCAATAAGGTCTTTCTGTATCTTCAGAACATCGTTGATTATCTTTGGTAATTCCTCTTTTTCAGAATGAAACTCTGCCTTGGCATAGTCCTGCTGTGTTTCGACAATGCCTTTCATGGTATTAATCTTATCTTCTATCCTCTTCATGTTTTTTTCTATGATGCTGTTTTCTTCCTGCAAGACAGCGCCAAGCTTAAGGTAAAATTCCGGAAGCTTTCTCCCTTTTTCATCAGAGGAGAGGAATGTGCCGATATGGTCTAAATTCTCCTTCAGTAACTGATTGGCATTAAGAAGTGACGTTACTTTACTTTTACTAACAATATGCGTTATTTCTTCCGACGATGAGTTGACGCTATTCAGGACATTACCCAGATTATGCAGTATTCCTGTAGCTATGTCAGCCATCCCTGCTTTATGTGCGGAGTCGACAAGCTGACTCTGGGCAACCTCCAGTCGTTGCTGTGCTTCAACGAGCTCTGTAATGTCCTGTGCTACACATACAAATCCCTTAGTTGAGCCGTCTGACTTTAAAATAACAGAGCTTGAAAATATTACAGGAATATGAACTCCATCTTTTGTGGTATAAAGCGTTTCCGTATTTTCGATAACTCCCTTCGTTACATTTCCATTAATTTCAAGTTCATTATCCAGCAGTTCAGCGTTTATTATGTTAGCAACGGAAGTGCCAATGAGCTCTTCCTCACTATATCCCAGAAATTTACATGTCGCGGAATTAACCATGAGAATTGTATGATCTGTCGCGATAACTATAAGAGGATTAAATATGCTTTGAATAATATTATTAAAATAATTCTTGGAAACCGTAGTATTCTGAATGTCCGATGTCATTTTATTAAAACTGTCAACGAGCATCCCTACTTCTCCGCCTGTTGTTATATCCACACTGGCAGAGAGATCTCCCTTTGCAAGGCGGGTTGCAGCATCGGCAAGTTTGATGATCGGTCTGGACATATATCTGGAAAGGTAAGAGACGATCAGGATCGTTATGGCCAGAGAGAGTAAAAATACAACTGAGAGAAAGCGTAAGACCCTGTTAATATCATCAAACAGGACAATTGAAGGGATACTGATCGCAAGCCTCAGCAGAGGTTTGTCGGGATAATAGGAGAAATCCTTGTAGAGCACCATGCCCTCGCTGAATGATAACAGAAGGGGTGTATTCTGATTGCTATCCGAAATGTGAGGGCGTGGGTCAAAATATGTTTTCATGTCTGCAGGTTCTTTTATTACCTTCCCGTCAGGAGTGAATGCCCAGATGTAGTCCCCGTGAAAGATTTTTATCTCACTTAAATATCCGATAAAATGTCCAAGATTATATTCGATTACAACGGCGCCGCCGAATTCTCCTATATCCGCATCGATTTTGTGAATCCCAATTGAAAGAAATGCACTTCCGTCTTTTTCGTAGTTAGGGCCATCGATATAAATGGCGTTTGGCGGGGCTTCGGCAATGTTCTTAAATATCGTGCTCCCGCTTACGTCCATATATGTTCTGATGCGGCCTGCCTTATCAACTTTAACCTGTTCCATTCCTGAATAATCTGTGTATGATATGCTTTTTGCATCAGGCATGATGTCAATGGACTTTAAGAAAAGCCGCTCAAGTGCCCTTGCATTTATCTCCTTCTCGATTTCAGAAGACATGATAAATTCATCCAGCAAAGGATTTGAAGCCAGTAAACGGACGTCTTTTAGATATGAATCAATATCATCGATGAAATGGTCTTCAATACTGGTAAATACCTGTTGCAAACGTTCCCGGGTCTGGTTTTCTATAGATTGCTTGCTGAAGACATAATGAACTACCGTCATCGATCCACTGATGACAGTGACTATTGCAATAAAGGCGAGCAATAACTTGTAGAATATGGAGAGTCCTTTATTGTCGGGATTTTTCATCATTCCTTCCTTTAAGACAGACTCCTAATCAATATATTCTTCTATCCCCATGTCATTTGTAAGCTCGATGCCGAGAATTTCCGCTCTTCGCTTATTTACCACTAATGGTCCTCGTTTCGGCGTCCTTGCAGGATAGGTTGCAGGGGCTGCCCCATTGGCAAGGATATTATGGGCCATGACGACCGCCTCATATCCCTGATTGTACCCTGCATCAACAGCTGCACATAACAGGCCCTGCCTGGCCAATGTACCTACTGTAGCCTCCGGTTTATTGATATGAGTTACAAACCATTCGGCGGTTTCCTTGATCGGAACATAGTTTCCCTTTTTATCTTTCAGGCCGGAATAATTAGCAACGAAAAAAGCATCTACTTTCTTTTGAAGTTCCAACGCCCTTCTTTTCCATTCATCGTAGTCATTTGTCGCCACTGTCTCCACAAGCTGGAGAGGAAGCGATCCTTTGCGGTCGAGGTGCTGAATGGCTTTATGATGAGACCGTCCGGTTGGATTATTAACGGACAGCACGGCAAATGTTTTTAAATCAGGTGATATGCTTTTCAGAAGTTTCAGGCCTTCAGTATAGTATCCTGACTGATACACTCCAGTTACATTATGGCCGGGCCGGGCCTTGCTCTCCACCAGACCATATTTTACGGGGGAGTTATTTATACCCCAGAATACGACCGGCACATCAGCATCGAGATACATGCGTCCCACATAGTCGGCCGCATTGTCATCACCCAGAAATATGAGATCAGGCTTAAACTCTCTGGCAACTTGATATATCTCAACGCTTGCCTCTTCTCTTTCTGATTTGCTGTCCTTCCTTTTTGAATCCATCCACAATTTTTTTATCACCGCTTTTGATGTTTCTACATAATCATTTATTGTGTATTGGGCTATCTGGTCTTTATTGTCAAAATAACCATACTTGAGCATAGCGTCGCTAAATCCTTCATTCGTGTCACGGGACCAGGAATACTCCCTGTGATAGCTGCTGACTACTATTATCCTTTTCTTCACCGCTTCATTTTCCGGCTCCCCGTAACTGCGGGGGGCGTAGCTGAAGCCTAGGAGCAAAACAAATATCATTATTTTGATTTTCACTGTTTTCCTCCTTTTTTCAGAGCAGTCGCATCTTCAACGTATTCTTCAATTCCCATCTCTTCTGTAAGCTTGATTCCAAGCATCCCGGCCCTTAGCTTATTTACCATCAAAGGCCCTCGTTTTGGAGCGCGTGGAGGGTATACCGCAGGGTCTGCTCCGTTGGTAAGAATATCATGCGCAATTACAACAGCTTCATATCCCTGGTTGTATCCTGAGTCATCTGCGGAGCACAGCATGCCCTGTTTTACAAACTGCCCCTGCACAGCAGCTTCGGGTACTTTGATATTATTCATATACCATGCAGTTACTTCATCCGCCGGCACACTTTGGCCATTCCTGTTTTTAAATCCTGAGTACTGGGCCAGAAAAAAAGCATCCACCCTGTCCTGGAGGTCCAGTGCCTTTGATTTCCAAACCTCATAATCATTCGTAGCAACTGTCTCTTCCAATTTCAATGCGAGAGCTCCTCTGCGTGCCAGGTGGTTGACTTTTTTGGTATGAGATCTTCCTGAACTGGTATCGTCAGACAATATTGCAAATGTCTTCACTCCCGGCACCAGGGATTTTACCAGCTCGAGGCTCTCTGCGTAATATCCTGACTGATAGACACCGGTTACATTATGTCCGGGGTTGTCTTTGTTGTCGACTAACCCGTATTTGACAGGTGTATTGTTGACTCCCCAGAAAACAATGGGAATCTCTGAATCCAGAAATTGATTTCCAATATATTTTGCAGCATTGTCGTCACCAAGCAGCATAATATCAGGGCGAAACTCTTTAGCTATGCCTGCAATTTCTGTAGTCATTGCCGCCCGCTCTCCCTTGCTTTTTTTCCTTTTTGTGTCCATCCACAGCTTTTTGATAACGATCTTTGAGCTTTCAACATAATCATTTTTTGTGTATTCCTCTGCCTGTTCCTGATTATCAAGATATCCTAGCTTCAGCATGGCTGCACAAAGGCCCTCGTTTGTCTCCTGTGTCCAGGCATACTCCCTGTGATAGCTGCTGATTACCATTATCTTTTTCTTGTCTGAAGCTGCTTTTGATTCCGCAAAGCTCTCCATTGCGAGAGAAGCCAGGATAATCAAAACCAGTACACTTATAATGGTTATTGCACCATGCCTTTTTGTCTTGGTGTTTTTTTTCATTTTCCCTCTCCTTAAAAGTACAGATAGATTGCTACTCATTATTGTCTGCTCTCTCTGCCGGAAGCGTTACAGTAAATATCGCTCCCCTGCCTTCTCCATCACTCTCGACAGTAATGCTGCCACCCATTTCAGTCATGGCATTTGCACTTGCATGAAGGCCGAAACCATGTCCTTTTTCTTTGGTGGTAAATCCGTGGTTGAATATCTCAATAAGGTTCTCCTGGGGGATACCGCAGCCGTTGTCAATGATTCTGACATAGTCGTGCTCTTCATCAAACTGGCCGGTTTCTATTGTCAGTTCTTTGGTTTTATTCTGGAGGTCATTCCCTTTCATTGCCTCAATGGCATTCTTTACGAGATTGATAAGTACATGAACCAGTTTATTCTTTTGGACCCTGCAGCGATGTCCCTCTTTGTGATTGCTCGTGATACTCACGCCTGAAGTATCAATGAGATCTTTCTGGATCTTCAGGACGTCTTCAACTATTTTGGGTAATTCTTCCTGCTCTGAATGGAATTCAGCCTTCGCATAGTCCTGCTGTGTCTCGACAATTCCCTTCATGGTCTTTATCTTTTCTTCTACTCTGGCAATGTTCCTAGCGATCCTGTCATTTTCTTCCTTCAGCACGGTACTGAGCTTCAGGTAATACTCCGGAAGCTTTCTCCCTTTCTCATGGCTGGTTAGAAATTCACTTAAATTGTCCATATGATCACGCAGCAGCTCATTGGCTTTGACAAAAGACCCTACCTTGCTTGCAGTTACAATGCTACGAATCTCCTCAGTGGATGAATTTACATTGTTCAATACATTCCCTAAGTTATGGAGTATTCCCGTGGCAATCTCTGCCATCCCGGCTTTATGGGCAGATTCCGCAATGATGATGTTCGCCTGATTCAGCTTTTCCGTCCGTTCTATCACACGCTTCTCAAGAGTTTCGTTGGCTACGTGCAATGCACCTGCAGTGTTGCGCAGTCTGATCACCGTATAGGCAATCACTGTGGCAAGCAGAATCGAGAAAAGATACATGGCAAGCCGGTAATTATTCGTCTGCGTAATAGTCTTCACATACTGATTGTAATAGGTGTTGTACATTAGCCGGAGCTTTGTCTGAGTAGGCAACAACAGCACTTCTGCAGTAGTGCTGTCAAGCTGCCCCTTATATTTTAAAATGGTTCTTCCATGCTGTAATATGCGGTTAATGGCCTTTGGATCGCTCATCCCGGCATAATGAGCGGAGTTTTCCAGTTCTTTAATCTGGGCATGTATTTGAGGCAGTCTCTCTTTAGATGAATAGAGGTTATACATGAGGATGTCCCTTACGAGGTGCTGCAGCCTGTCTGCAAAGTCCCCGTCTTGCAAACGAACCTGTTCAGCCAGTTCAGTAGCAGCAACAGGGAAAAAGCTCAATGAATTCCTCAGAATAGCGTTATCTGACTTGAACCGCTCGCTCAGAGTTTCCTTGCGCAGGACTAATTCCATGTATTCTTTGTGGAAGTCCTCAATCTGAGTTTTTATATTTCTTTCAACAAATGATGGAGTCCTTTTCAGCTCATTGCCGAGAACTTTGATGTTCCTCACGGTTTGTACAAGGGGATCGTAGTTGGCCAGAAAGTTGTAGCGTGACTTCAGCGTTTTCTCATTCAGTGATACATCAAGTTCCTGCAGTTGCCGTAATGTGTTGATATAGTGATTATGGTCTTTAGTATTGACCAGCCGTGTTTTTGAATACAGAAAGAGCAGTGTAACAAGAACGACTGCACCTATAATGATATTTCGCAGAAAGCCTTTTGCCGTGACATCTCTGTCATGCACCAGTGTATCATGCTTATATCCGTGATGGTCCTGTTCGCTCTCCCTCTTATATAGAGGTGTTTCTGCGGCCAGTTCATTGTTTCCTTCACTCTGATTAATCGTTTTCACAGTAGTGCCTCCCCTTTATACTTTCCAGTCAGCGTTTTCAAAAACTTGACAACCTTACCCGACTCATCTTCTGTAAGAGGACGACCGAGCTGACTGTTCCACATTACATTCAGGACGTCTTCAAGTGTTTCAACTGAACCGTCGTGGAGGTAGGGATAAGTCACCGCAATGTTGCGGAGAGTAGGAACTTTAAACTGATACCGGTTCCACTCTTTTTTTGTTACATTGTACCGGCCAAGATCGGCATCGGTCAGTTCCCGGTGTTTGAAGTAGTCTTCCATCACACCGATCGTCTGGTACATGTTGCCGCCCATGTTTACTCCTTGATGACAACTGATGCATCCAAATTCCTTGAAAATGGCGTAGCCTTCTTTTTCTTCGGCAGTCATGGCCGACTTATTGCCACGCAGGAACTGATCGAAGCGGGAGTCAGGAGTGATCAGCGTTTTCTCGAATGTGGCGATTGCATCAATAATATACTCTGGTTTAATTTCGTCAAAGTAGATTTCCTTAAAGGCTTGAACGTATTCATTATCGTTCTTCAGTTTCGGTATGGCCTCATCCCAGCTGCTTCCCATCTCCATGGGATTATGCACCGGTCCGGGAGCCTGCGCCTCAAGGTCTTGGGCCCGTCCGTCCCAGAACTGTACAAAGTTAAATCCGCTGTTAAAGGTTGTAGGCGAATTGATCCCGCCCACGGCATTCCTGATTCCGACAGAATACTTTTTCTGATCAGTCCCGCCTTTCTTCAGGTCATGGCAGGATGCGCAGGCTATCGTGTTGTCATGGGACAGCCGTTTATCATGATAAAGCCTGTCACCAAGCTGAACCTTTCTTGCATCAACCGAGACGGTTAACGGGACCGGAATGATCGGTTCATCGTACTTCGCTTCAGCAATATCCTCAGGCAGCGTTGCTCGCGAGCTGTCCTCTGCCTGCACGTAAAAATCATTTAATACCGCAAATACCGCTACAATTACAAAAAGGATAATTGCTGCATGCTGCATTGGTCTAATTTTCTCCGCCCTGTAATCCATAATAACTTCTCCTTCTTTTTCTGCTTCAAGGTCAATTTTTTACCTGTCATTGTTCTCATCACATGTGCAGTAATTCTTCTAACAGTAACAACAGAATGAGAAATCCGTTGCAATTATTCCTGTGAAACGGCAACAGGCAGTTCTATGTTAAAGGTCGTGCCCTTGCCCGGTTCACTTTCAACGGAAATGCTCCCACTGTGCTTCTTGATAATGTCATAGGCGATGCTCAGTCCAAGTCCTGTTCCCTTGCCGACCTCTTTTGTCGTAAAAAAGGGCTCAAATATTCTCTTCAGTTTTTCCTCCGGTATGCCGCTCCCTGTGTCGGATATGGTGATAAAATTTGTGCCATTGTTATTCCGGGTACTGATCGTTATCTCCCCCTGCTTCTCTATCGCCTGGGCAGCGTTCACGAGAAGATTTACAAACACCTGTGACACCTGCTGGGGATAACAGAGGGTAGGTGGAAGATCGCCATATTCCTTGTGAAGGGTGCACTTGTATTTGAGTTCATTCCAGACTATGTTCAGGGTAGCATCAAGACATTCATTTATATTTATAGACTTTGTTTCAGCGTCTTCTACGCGTGCAAAACCTTTTAAATTGCCTACAATATTTTTTATTCTGTCCGCGCCATCAAGAGATTCCTTTATGAGTTCCTTCATATCGTCATTGATATAATCGATTTTCAGCTTCTTTCTTTGTAAAGACACTTCTTCAGCAAGTTCCCTGTCTTCTAATGCCTCAACCGCTTTGGACTGCAGCTCGAGAAATTCGCTTATCCGGGCAACATATTTATTAAGGGTGTTTAAATTACTGCTCACAAATCCCGTGGGATTATTAATCTCATGGGCAACACCGGCTGCGAGCTGACCGATAGATGCCATCTTTTCCTGTTGTAAAATTGTTTCCTGTGACCGCTTCAACTCTTCTTCCGCTTTCTTGCGGTCAGTAATGTCCCGTATGATGCCTGCTGCATACCAGTCTTCCCTGACCTGAAGGGATGAAACAGAAATCTCAACAGGGATCTCTGAACCGTCCTTTTTGCAGGCATAGAGTTCAAGGGTCTTTCCTATTATATTTCCCTGTCCCGACATCTGGAAATCCTGCAGTCCTTCTCTGAATTTCTCCTGGTATGCTTCCGGAACAACAAGACTATGGAGTGCTCTGCCATGTGCTTCAGCAGTGGAATAACCGAACATGCTTTCAGCCGCAGGATTCCAGAAAGAGACTTCTCCGCTATTGTCCATGAGCACAATGGCATCATTTGATGATTTGGTCAGGACATTGAACTTCTCCTCCGTGTCCTTCAGGTCTGCCTGGGCCTCCTCAAGCTCTGCGTTCTTACTGTGAAGATCATCAAGCATTATCTGCAGCTGCCTGGTGCGCTCCATGACCTCCTCTTCGAGCTTCTCTGTATGGCGCCTTGACTGTTCCCTGAGGTTCCACTTTGCCACCAGTGACTGTGCCATCTGCTTGACAGCAATTGACGTAAAAGGCTTTTTCAGGAAAAGCAGCTTATCGTTTGAACCGAGTCGTTCTATGATCTCATCCCATGAGTAATCAGAGTACGCTGTGCATATGACCATTTCAATATAGGGGAACTCTTTCCATATCCGGGAGATGGTCTCAATGCCGTCAATTCCAGGCGGCATGCGAACATCCATGAATATCAGCGCATAGGGATTTCCTTCCTGGGCAGCCTTTCTGACCATTTGTATGGCATCAAGACCCTGATATGCAGAATCGACGATATAGTCCTGCTCACTGGTCATATTACCCTTATCGTCCTTGTCCTGGTCCTTGTCGCCAAAAATATCATTTTCCATAGCACTGAATTCATTCAGTACTTCACTTTGACTGCGGCACAATATTGTGCGGTAGTCATCGTGTATTGAATGGTTATCATCTGCAATGAGAATGCGGTCGTTCCTCGCCATATAAGACTCCTTATATAATTGTCAGCATTATTTCTTTACTTATTCTTTACGGAAATTATTTATAAAACTTAAGGAGATAGGGAGTTCTGATGATCAAGGTATAGGTGATTCCCCTATGCCGAATCCTGAGGAGAGGGAGCAGTTGGCAAGCTAACTGTTTATGGATGGCATGGAATATTTTGAGGTGCTACAGACTGTCGTTCAAATTAGAAATTTGTTTTATTGCAGCAGGGGAATGAATTCTTTCACTCTTTTGCTGCAGAATCTACTAAATGGTCGGTTATCAGGCCAAAGAAACTTTCATCCCCCCGCTCATAATGCCATCCCAGATGAATAAGACAATTTGAGCATATGCTCATACTCCAGCTGAAACCTTCAAACCACGTATTTTCAAGGGTGGGGTCTACATCGACAGCACATCCTCCGGCAGCGGAAAAACAGCTGATTTCATAAGTAAATCCTTCAGGATTTGTAAATGTATGAGTATGATGTCCATCAACGGAAATGATACTCTCCGAAGACGTTATTCTGTTGCCGCAGTTTTTGCACGCTATAAAACGTTCTTCATTCAAGCCGAACTTCTTTTCTGTTTTTATCTCGATGTCTGTAGAAGATTTCTCTTCACCTGAATTAAGCATCCAAAGATGAAAATCTTCGGTTTGTATGATGTCGTTACTCTTATAGTCTCTGTATCGTTCCATGGAATGTCCTTTACTGCTTGTGGTGCCTTGAATAGAATTGACCGAAATGCTGCTCTATTATAAATGAGAGAACAAATAAGTACCATACGAGAACCAGTGGCGTCCTGATTCGCTTGTGCAGGATGTTCTAAGAAAGCATATTGAATAAACTAAGAGAGACTTTACTGTGCCTGAAGAAACAATTAATGCGGCGGGAGAACGCTTCTTTAGTATTCGAAAATACACTAAACTCGAAAGAGAAGATTATTGTCAGTTTTCACGAATGGTGTTTATTATCTTTTCCTTCATGGCATCTGACATTCCCTTCATATTATGCTTGGTTGCTCCATGTTTGGCCACTTTCTTCAGCAGTTGATCCACTGTTTCCGCCCGGCCTTTCCAGTTGCATGCCCCTCCTAAATCCTTGCAGACAAAAACCTTCACCCAGCCCCTCCTTTTTGCGTACTTTAATTCAAGTATATCAAAGTGATATTCCATGTCAAGGACCTGTTGATTCTGAATCAGGAATAATTTAAATTCCTTGCCCTTCAGGATTAAAGAAATCTTTATCAGGTGCCGGGGAAAATTATTCTATAAAGGGGGATTTCAGCTGAGTCAGCTTCCGGAATCACAAGATCATTAGCCTGCTTTATACGCTAATTAAAGCTTTTTAGTAGACATGGGATACATTTGTTGATAAATAAACTAAAAGAGATAATGCATTTATATATGTTAATCATAAATAATTTTATGTGAGGACTACTATGAAAAAGAAGGCAGAGAAGGTCTCTACAAAGGCAGGCACTGCGAAAAAAGATGCAAATAAGCCTTCAGGTAAAGCAAAGAAAATGGTCATTCAAAAGGATTTTCAGAGGGCAAAATCCACGTGCAAAGTTACGTTCCGGCTTCCCAAAGATGCAGCTCCCGGGGCAAGATCTGTGCATGTAGCAGGGGATTTCAATAAATGGAATGTGACAGAGACTCCCATGAGAAAACTTTCAAACGGTGATTTTACGTTAACGATGGAACTGCCCTGTGACAGGGAATATAGTTTCCGGTATATTATCGATGCAAATCACTGGGAAAAGGACTGGTTTGCGGACAAACACATTCCCGGTGATTCCGAAGAAGATGATTCAGTAATAGTACTTTAGTGTAAAGACAAACTTCCCACATGTTTTACAATTTCGCGGAAGCCCGCCGAACCATTTCTGTCGATATATATTACATGTGTTAAAAGTGTTAACGAAAAATGCACTGCTGAACGAGAACCATATAATTAATAAAGTGTTATTTCAGGCAGTTATGATGAGGGCATTACTGGCATCTTAATTGCGGTTTACCTACTGTCTCCTTATCCTTCAGCAAAAAAACGAGAATCACAATGACAAGGAATATTTGCATATTTATCCTGCTGGTTTCGCTTAATTCAGGGTGTGCCTTTACATTATCACATAACGGCTCACCGTCCGACAGCAAGCGACTTGCTGCAGAGTTTAACCAGCTCGGAAATGGCTTTTTCTCTAAGGGGCAGTATGACCGTGCCATAAGGGAATATAAGAAGGCCATTAAGATCTCTCCCCGCTATGCCAAGGCTCACAGCAACCTTGGGTATGCACTCTTTGAAAAAAAGGAATATGACCGGGCCCTTATCCAATTCGGCAGGGCAATAGAAAACAATCCGAGATACGCACGGGCATATAATAATCGCGGACTCGTTTTTTTTGCTAAGGGACAGTATGACCGTGCAGTTCTCGACTACAACAGAGCTATTGAGCTTGAACCTGAACTTGCAAAACCCTATGACAATCGCGGAACGGTATATATGTTGACAGGAAAAATAGAAAAAGCATGTTCCGATTTTGTGCGCGCCTGTGATCGGGGTGAATGTTCAACATATGAGATGCTGGCCGAGAATGGCTATTGCAATTTCAGTCAACTGGCAATGTCACTTCCCTATTAAATCTCAAACTTATATTTTTTCCATCCAGAATTATACGTCTCTTAAACTTATCAATTGCTAGTTTTCCCGGCCCCTCGTTCCCTTAAAAAATTCCCTCTTTTTATTAAAGGTTACTGTATTGAATGCCGAATAAGAAAATACATTCGTATCAGGTATACACATTTATGGAGGGAATGAAATATGTTTGTGACCAATTCTGCACTTACAAATAAATCGAGGCAGCTGCTATGCTCCATGTTTGCAATAGCCTCAGTCCTTTATTTCAGCGCACACGCACAGGCCCAGGAAGGAATAGCTGCTATAACCGCTCCAAGTGCGGATGTGGCTCTGTCATTTATCAAACCGGGTCGTATTTCAAAAGTTCGCGTCAAGGAGGGTGATCTTGTGAAAGCCAATCAGACCCTTCTCCAGCAGGACGATGCTGTGGAACAGGCCCAGCTATCATTGATCAGGGAACAGAGCAAGGACACGACCCAGATAGAATCACGAAAGGCCAGCCTTGAACAGAAGAAAGTGTATCTGAATAAGCTGACCTGGGCGGCCCAGCGCGGTTCGGCCACTGAAATGGAAGTGCAGGAAGCAAAACTGGAAGTCAGAATCGCTGAATACTCCCTGAGAACTGCCGAGTTTGAGCATGAACAGAACAAGAGGAAATACGATGAGGCAAAGATACACGTTGATAATATGGTATTGAAAAGCCCTATATCGGGCCGCATCGAAAAGGTTGAGGTTGAAGCAGGGGAATCAATAGATGGTCTTGCCAGTGCCGTCCGGGTTGTACGGACCAATCCGCTCTGGATCGATGTACACGTGCCCTTTGAAGAGGGAAGAAGCCTTAACCTGAATCAATCTGCAGAGGTTATATTTCCAGGCATGGAGCAGGAACCAGTAGAGGGGAAGATAATTTTTGTCTCTACCGTAGCAGATGCTGCAAGCTCAACATTAAGGGCACGCATTGAGGTTGAGAATAAAGAGAACAGACCGGTGGGAGAGCATGTGACGGTGCTTTTCGGCAACTCTGAAAACATCAGTAACGTGGAATAGGAGTAATAAATAGAATGTTATCAAAAGGAATTAATATATTCATTCTTAATCGCTTTCGTATGCTGTCATTAAAACCTGTTATGCAGATAGCCATGCCGGCCCTTGTCGCACTGATGCTCATGAGCAGCTGCGTTTCCGATACGGTAAATACCGGAGGAGTTGTCGCACCCTATCAGGAAGCCCTTGTTGAAAACAGCCCGCAGGAACGGACGGCAACTGATGGGTTGGAACAAATCCGTCCTGTAGCAGACCCGCGTTTCCCGGTTTTGGAGGCTGAAGAAAACACCTCCGGGGACAGGGTTGTTCACCTTTCAATTAAGGATGCTGTGATGCGGGCACTGGTAAACAGTCCTGAAATTGCTGTCTTCAGTTTTGACCCGTCAATCGCGCGTGAGGGGATCGGGATAGCCGCTGCTGAATTTGATGTAACGGCATTCGGGCAGTACGGTTATGATAAGCAGGATTATCTGGCAAACGACATATCCGAAAGCGGACGGTCACATTCAAGTTTATGGGAGGCAGGAGTGAAGCAAAAGGGTATTACCGGTGCCGAATGGAGCCTGGCCTATTCCTATACAAGAAGTGTGGACGAGTCGCTCAGCAGGAGGTTTAATACCGGTTATGAACCAACGATGACGCTGGAGCTTAAACAGCCTCTTCTTCGTGATGCATGGACAGATATTAATATGGCGCATGTGAACATATCAAAGCTTCATTACAAAAAATCTCTGGAGGATTTCCGAAGGAAAGCAGAGGAAATATCGACCCGGGTAATAGCCCTGTACTGGAGCCTTTATCAATCACGCCATGATGTAGAAATACAGGAAGCTCTACTGCAGCGTACAGCTGAAACCCTGAGAAAAGTGGAAGACAGAAAAGATATAGATGCAACGCTCGGTGATATCAAGCAGGCCGAAGCTTCTTTAAAGCTAAGAGAGGCAGCAATGCTGAATATACGGCAAAAACTCTCTGATATTCAGGACAGGCTGGTCCGGGTCCTTGCGGATCACCAGATGAATCTGATCGATGATCTCGAAATCATCCCGACGACTTCCCCCGGGACAGGATCCTTTGAGCTTGACCAGTCTGCACTTATGGAGCTGGCCCTGAATAACAACCCTGATATCGGAGGAGCACAGCTTGACGTGAAAATTGCCGAGATTAGTGCCGATGTAGCGAAAAGACAGAGAATGCCAAGACTCGATGTAGTTGCATCTGCTCAGACGCAGGGCCTCTCCGATTCACCGGGAGAAGCATACGAGGCGATTTCCGGCAGCGATTATGTTAGTTACACCTTTGGATTAAATTTTGAATATCCTTTCGGAAACCGCGAAAGAAAATCTGAGTATCGACTGAAAAAACATGAACATTCAAAGGCCCTTTCAAATTTACAGAACATCTCCGACAAAGTAGCCTCCCAGGTTAAGGAAAGCCATCGCTCCGCAATGACGGCACATAGCGAGATAGCAATTCAGAAAGATGCTGTCAGTGCAGCAGGAATCCATTTGCAGTCCCTGGAAGATATCGAAACCGTGCGCAAGAAGCTTACTCCGGAATTTCTCCTGGCCAAGATCCAGGCGCAGGATTCGCTGGCTCGTGCACAGAGATCAGAAATTAAGGCAATTGCTGATTACAATATTTCGCTTGCCAGAATTGCTGAGGCTACCGGCAAAGTTAAGGATTTGCAGTATATGGAACAGTTCGTCAATCATGAAGAGAGCATCCTTACCGAACCAATGAACTACGCAGTGGTCAAAAAAAGTTCTCCTGCTCCTGAGAAAAAGAATTCACTGTCTGCGGTTACAGAAAAAAACGATTTACCTTTTTTACATCAACGTCTCCTCGAAAGAGAGCTCGTGGTTCTCAGCGAAGAAGAGCCCGCAGCTCCTGTCTGGCATGGTGTAATGCAGACAGAGTATCTGGTACGCAAGGAAAAGAGTCTTTTCCCGCCATTCCGTCACAGCCTGCTTGAGAATAAGTCTCCTCTGCAGAAAAAAAGAATTCCCTTACCCTATTTCCATTTCAGTCTGATGGACTCATTACTACACATGGGGAATTACCAAATTGCAGGGCGCTGATCAGTTCAGATCAAAATCGTCATCTCACTCTGAGCTGAGTAGTGTTATCAGAGACCTGCAGAAGATCCGGCAGTTCACGGGACATCCGGGAAAATTCTGGCCCGCTTTTCTGAAACTTCTGACAGAGATTGCAGGAGCCAGATCGGGTATGCTGCTTGCCGAGGGAAAGGACGAAGGGGCATGGAGAAAACTCGGAACATGGCCTGAAAAAGAAAGTAGCTACTTCCAGTCTCCTGAATTGATTCCCGTGCTTCAAAGGATTGCTGAGTCCTCTATTGAGAAAGGATGTACGTGGGAACAGAAAAAGGCAGGCGCTGAGAATGAGAGGGATGTAACCGCTCTGGCACTTCGTCTCGAAATGGAGGAAACCGAAAAAAATCATATCGCTGTTCTCGTTTTTGACGGACTTCCGACGGAAAAAATATATTCTGTTGTGAATACTCTTAAACTGGTTGCCGATACGCCCTCTCTCTATCATCGCAGCCGTTCCGCCCATCAGGCGGTAAGCGATGCAGCGCAGTTTACTGAAGCACTTGATCTTACGGCTCTGCTCAATTCAGAAAAAAAATACATGTCATCGCTTATGCTCTTTGTAAATGAAATTGCCTCCCGCTACCACTGTCTGAGGGTAAGCATCGGATGGCTCGAAAGTGGATATGTACATATGCAGGCCATAAGCCATATGGAACGTTTTGAAAAAAAGATGGACATAGTACAGACACTCGAAGTTGCTATGGAGGAATCCCTGGATCAGAATGAGGAAATCCTCTGGCCCCCTGTTGAAGGAAGTACTGCAGTAGTCCGTGACCATGAATCATTTTCTCATGCCCAGGGCACTCAATTTATAATTTCTCTTCCGATCAGGGTAGATGAGATAGCGGTCGGTGTTCTTACCTGCGAACGCAGTGAGACCCCCTTTTCTGAAGGGGAAGTCCTGAGGCTTCGCCTTTTGTGCGACCAGGCTGCACGGAGGCTGGACGATTTAAAAAAGAATGACCGCTGGATCGGGGCACGAATGGCAGGAACCCTTCGTGAAGGAGCGTCCCGGCTGCTCGGGGTTGAACATACATTTGCAAAGTCCGCTGCACTCTTTGTGTGCTGCCTTTTGATATTTCTCATGTTCGGGAAAATAGAGTATCGTGTTGAGGCGCCCTTTATCCTCAGAAGCGATGATGTCAGGTACATACCGGCCCCCTTTGAAGGCTATATTGATAAAGTAATTGTTGAGATCGGAAAGGAAGTAAAAGAGGGGGACCTCCTCCTTACCCTCGATACGGGGGACCTTCTGCTTGAAGAGTCGGCGGCTATTGCCAATCAGATACGCTACTCCCGGGAAGCGGAAAAATCGAGGGCAGACAACTCTCTCGCTGAAATGAAAATAGCCCTTGCCCTGGCAGATCAGGCCAAGGCACAGCTTGATCTTGTCCGGTACCGGTTAAGCCGGGCTGACGTAAGGGCACCCTTTAGCGGGATAGTTGTAGAAGGCGACCTTGAAGAGCTTCAGGGTGCGGCAATCAAAAAAGGTGATGTCCTTTTTAAAATATCACGGATTGATACCATGTACGCAGAACTCGAAGTGAGCGAGCGTGACATACATGACATGTCTAAGGACATTTCTGGAGAGATGGCTTTTGTCAGCCAGCCATGGTTGAAATATCCCCTTCGGATCGGGAATGTTGATCCCGTGGCTGTTGTCAGGGAAGAAGGAAACGTGTTTCTGGTAAAAGGGACATTTGTGGAGGATTCTGACAATTGGTGGAGACCGGGCATGAGCGGCATTACAAAAATTAATATGGGGAAACGGAATGTTCTGTGGATAATTACGCACCGAACTGTCGATTTCTTCCGTATCCTCCTTTGGTGGTAACGTGTCAGGAGCAGGCAGAACATTCAGCGAGTCATGGCACCGCGTTGCCAATCAGAAAGTTAGTCTTCTATCGACGGTAAAAGTCCACAAACAGATGTATCGCGGTCAAAGGTGGTATGTCCTCCATGATCCCTTCAATAATCATTTTTTCCGTATTCGCCCCGAGGCCTATGAATTTGTTGCACGGCTGCGCCCGGACAGTACAATAGAGCAGGTATGGGAAGAATGCCTCGATCATGATCCTGACGGGGCCCCGGGACAGGATGACGTGATACAATTGCTGGGACAGCTCTATTTCTCAAACCTTCTGTATCACGAGTTTCCTCCTGACAGTGCAAAGCTTTTTGAACGGTACAGCAAACGCAAGCAGAAAGAAGTCCAGTCAAAACTTATGAGCATCATGTTCTTCCGGCTGCCCCTCTTCGACCCCGAGCGGCTTCTGAAAAAGCTCATTCCCCTGATAAGAATGATAGCGAGTCCTGCGGGCTTTATATTCTGGCTGGTGAGCGCTCTCTTTGCCGGAAAGGTCCTTATTGACCACTTTGACATGGCAATGACTGAAGCACAGGGGATTCTTGCACCCGATAATTTGATATTTCTCTATGCCGGGCTCGTCATGGTTAAGGCGCTCCATGAATTCGGCCATGCATTCGCCTGTAAGCGTTACGGTGGGGAGGTTCACACCATAGGGGTGATGCTGCTGGTCTTTACGCCGCTGCCGTACATGGATGCAACATCAAGCTGGTCTTTCCGCAGCAAATGGAAGAGGGCCCTCGTAGGTGCATCGGGAATGACATTTGAAATTTTTGCAGCCTCCCTTGCTGTATTCATATGGGCCTGCACAGGCCAGGGGATGCTTCACAGCATTGCATACAACATCATGTTTATAGCATCAGTATCAACGGTACTGTTTAATGCAAATCCGCTTCTTCGGTATGATGGATATTATATTCTTGCTGACCTTTTAGAAATACCGAACCTGCATTCACGGGCACGAATGCAGCTCAGGCATATTACAGAACACTATATTTTCGGATGCAGGGATTCTGTCAGTCCGTCCCACACCCTGAAGGAGGCATCGTGGCTGGCTGCATTTGGTGTACTGAGCGGCGTCTATCGGATTTTTGTATTTTCAGCAATCATACTTTTTGTGGCTGACCGGTTTCTTCTGGCGGGATTAATAATGGCATGTATTTGCATAATTTCCTGGGTTCTTGTTCCACTTGTCAAATTCCCACGGTATCTATTTTCCAGTCCCCGTCTGGCCAGAAACAGGCAGCGTGCAGTTTCAATCAGCTTTGGAACTCTTGCAGCGCTTCTGTTTTTTCTTTCACTCTTTCCTTTCCCCAGCAGTTTCCGGGCGCCGGGGGTCGTTGAAGCTGATACATACGTCCGTGTTGTGAATGACGCCCCGGGATATGTAAAAAATATTCTCGTCCCATCCGGAACAGCTGTCTCCTCCGGGACTCCCCTTATGGAGCTTTCTAATCGTGAACTGGACCTGGAACTTGCAGCTGCACAGGCCCAGAAAAAGGAAACGCTTGCGCTTCAGATGCGGGCTCTTGACCAGAGCGCCTCCGACCTCAAGCCGCTCCGTAACCGTCTTGTCTCAATAGAGAAGAAAATAAAGGACATGGAAGAAAGACGGGTGGCACTCGTCGTACGGGCGAGAAAGAGTGGTACTTGGGTTTCTCCCCGCATTCATGAGCTGCCGGGAACATGGGTTACCAGAGGTTCAGATATTGGCTCGATTGTCAACGATGCCGTGTTTCGATTTTCAGCTGTTGTATCTCAAACAGAAGCCTCCAATCTCTTTGCCGGAAGCATACGGGACGCTGAAGTCCGCCTGAGCGGGCAGGGCGGAGATTCCCTGAAAGTAAGTAAATACAGATTTATTCCGTTTCAGCAGAAAACACTTCCGTCTGCTGCACTCGGGTGGCAGTCGGGAGGAGATGTGCAGGTTTCAGCAGAAGATGATACCGGTCTTGTGGCCGCCGAGCCATTTTTCCAGATTTATGCGAGTCTTAAAAAAAGAGAGGTCATAAAACTCCTGCACGGCCGTTCAGGCCAGATCAGATTCAATCTTGAAAGGGAAGCACTTCTCTTTCAGTGGGTCCGTAAATTCCAGCAGCTTCTGCAGAAGAGGTACCAGATATGATTCTCCCTTCTGAGGACTACAGGGCCACATATATAAAAGAGCCTGACAAGATCCATAAGGGAATGGACAGGATTGTATCATCTGCTGTCAGGGGCTATCGAAGCCGGCAGGGAGTGCTGGAGAAAATGAAAGTCGAAGCGGAGGAGATCATTGGAAATTCGCTGAAATTACGGAATGATTCAGATAGCAAGCTCAAAGAATTTCTCATGGAGACTCAATTATTGTACCGGCGGCAGGGGAGGGGATATGACAATAATCTCAATCATGCATTGGCCATAATGGTTGAGGTTTCGGAAAGGACGCTCGGGCTCCGGCCATACCCTGTTCAGATTCTGGGTGCGCTCGCCCTGTACCGGGGATATCTTGCAGAGATGGCAACAGGTGAAGGGAAAAGTCTTACTGCCTGTTTTCCTGCAGTCCTCGCGGGCTGGACAGGCAGGCCCTGTCACATTATTACAGCAAATGATTACCTTGCAGGACGTGATGCAGAGGTTACGAGAAAGTTCTACTCTTTCTGCGGAGTATCGACTGGCTGGGTCAGCAGTGAAATGGAGCCACGTGAACGTCAAATGAATTACAGGAAAGACGTTGTATACACAACGAGCAAAGAAATCCTCGCTGACTTTCTGAGGGACCGCCTGAAAATGGGGAATTGTCACAAGCCCTCACGCCGTCTGATACGTCAGATGACTCAACCCCGTCAAAAAATACAGGAGGACCTGGTCATGCGCGGGCTCGATACGGCGATTGTGGATGAGGCTGACAGCGTATTGATAGATGAGGCGGTGACACCACTCCTTATCTCCCATCCCCAGGGGAACGATCATCTTCTTGAAGCATGCCGTGTTGCTCATGAAATTGCTGAAACTCTGACTCTCTCTGATGATTACCGCAGCGACATAACATACCGGGAAATTCATCTGAATCAAGAAGGTCGAAATAAAATCGAGGCAATGGCTGAATCTCTTCCCGGCCTCTGGAAGGGAAATTCCCGGAGAGAGGAGCTGATCATTCAGGCACTGACAGCCAGAGAATTTTACCATAGGGACAAACAATATGTTGTTGAGGATGATGAAGTTGTTATTGTGGATGAGTTCACGGGACGTCTCATGCCGAACCGGACATGGAAGCACGGTCTTCACCAGGCAGTCGAGGCCCGGGAGGGACTTGAACTGTCTGATCCCAGCGAAACCCTTGCCAGATTGAGTTTTCAAAGGTTCTTCCGCTTTTTCAGGAAGCTGAGTGGAATGACCGGCACAGCCAGTGAAGCTGCATCGGAGTTCTGGCATATATACAAGTTACCGGTCCTGAAAATACCGACCCATAAACCCTGCCTCCGCGACATGCTGCCGGACAGGTTTTTCCCGGATCAGGAAGAAAAGTGGGACGCGATTACGGAAGAAATTCTTCAATGTCATCAAACGGGCCGCCCGATCCTGGTGGGAACAAGAAGTGTCAGTGCAAGTGAAATGCTTGCGTCATTGCTTGAGAAGAAGGGGTTATCTTTCCAGCTGCTCAACGCTCTTCGCCACAGGGAGGAAGCACAAATTGTTGTCGGAGCCGGGAAGCGGGGATCAATAACCATAGCAACAAATATGGCGGGACGGGGAACCGACATTAAGCTGGAGAGAGGAGTGGCTGATTTGGGAGGGCTTCATGTAATTGCAACAGAACGTCACGAATCAGGCCGTATTGACCGTCAGCTGTTCGGACGTTGCTCACGGCAGGGCGACGCAGGGAGTACCCGGGCATTCGTAAGCATAGATGATGAACTTATCCGTAAGTTTGTCCCTTCAGCATTCAGGCATGGACTGTCCTTGGCATTAGAAAAGAATACTGCAGGATCACAAATTATGGCAGAACGTGCAATCTCATATGCTCAGAATGCTGCCCAGCGTCTTGCATATCGTCAACGAAGGGGAGTACTTGAAACTGATACCTGGCTGGCAGAGGCACTGTCGTTTTCAGGTGCAGGGATTGATATGTAGCATCTTCCTGGATGGTACAAGAACAATTGATCACTTCCATGGAAGTACATAAGATCGCTGATTAAACTTTAGGTCTTTCGGGGAAGAAGTTTGTATAGTTCAATGTCTGTGAGGGGCTGGCTGAACAGGAAACCCTGGTATTGATCACAACGTATCTCCCGAAGGTGCTGCAACTGAGCCTCTGTTTCCACACCTTCAGCGACAGTGGTCAATCCCAGGTTCCTTGCAAGATATATGATCGTTGAAAATATCTTGACGTTCTTGGAGTCGCGGGACAAATTCACAATGAAAGACCTGTCGATTTTCAGCTCGTCTACAGGCAGTTCACTGAGATAGTTGAACGATGAATATCCTGTACCGAAATCATCGATGGCCAGTATAAGGCCCAATTCCCTGAATTGTTTCAGTGTTTTTATAGCATGATCAACGTCTTCCATTAACAGGCTTTCCGTAATTTCAAGAGTGAGAAGGCGTGGATCGACACTGCTCCCGTCGACAATCCGCTTCACAATACTGAAAAATTCCTTGTTCTGAAACTGACGGGCCGACAGGTTAATACTCATGCCTATGGGCGCTGTCTCTGTTTCGTTCCACTCTTCGAGCTGCGAAATTGCTTTGTTGAGTATCCACTCGCCGATTGGGGTAATGAGGCCCGTTTCCTCGGCAACAGGGATAAACACATCTGGCGGTATAAATTTATTGTCGTCGGGCCTCCATCGAAGCAGTGTTTCAACTCCTTTAATAACGTTTGTGCCCACATCCACCTTGGGCTGAAACTGCAGGATAAATTCATCTTTCTCAATGGCCTTTCTCAGCATGGTTTCAATACTTCTGCGATTTGAATAGAGCTCATTGATTGTACTGGTAGAAAACTGAAAGGAATCGCCCCCCTTGTTTTTTATATAATCCATGGCACTCGATGCAAGGGTCAGTAATAATTCAACATCGTCACTTTCAGTCGGATAGGTGGCAATGCCGATACTGGCTTTGACATAAATATCCTTACCATCTGCCTGGAGAGGTTTACGGATCTCCCGGATTATTCGTTCGGCAACAATGGCAGCGCTTTCTTCACCATGAATGCGTTCCAAAAGCAGTGAGAATGAACTGCCCTCAATACGAAACAGGTTCATTCCGGCTTCATATTCCTGTGTTCCATGTCCGAGGATATCAACATTTCTGATGGCTCCCCTGATCCGGTCCGCGATCTGACACAGCACTTTGTCTGCAGTTCGCGTCCCAAACGTCGCGTTGACCCTGTCGAAATTGTCCAGGGCAATATTCATCACTGCCAGCTGCTCGCCGTAGCGTTTTGCCTTGTTCAACGCCCATTCACAGCGATCAAGAAACATGTGTCTGTTTGGAAGTCCCGTCAGGGTATCATAAAATGTCAGATGGTCCGAATATTCCTTTGCCACCAAAGTGTTGCGGACCCTCAGACAAAGTTCACTCGGGTCTACCGGTTTGGCCAGAAAATCAGTGGCACCGAGGTCCAGTGCCCGCAGTTTGTCCTCCGGCTTTATGGAAGATGTCAGTATGATTATGGGAAGACGGTTGAATTTCGGATGTTTCCGCACTTCAAGCAGAATGTCGAATCCGGAAACATCCGGCATTATGAGATCAAGCAGGATAATATCAGGATTCGATTCTTCCATGAACTGCAATGACCGGGCAGGGTCTTCAACCTGTACGAAACGGCGATATCCGAAGTCCTCCAGATAGGCCTTGACCATTCCAATGGTCGTAGGTTCATCGTCAACCATCATTATCTTAAGATCAGTAATAGTCCGGCCGCTATGTCTTGATCCCTGTTCCTCTTTTACGGAATTATATTTCATTGTCCTCAGAGTGTTGCGAAAGCTGTTTCGTCAGCTCGAGCGCCGTTACGGGCCTGCCGAATTTAAACCCCTGACACTGGTCGCAGCCAGCCTGCTTCAGCATGTTTGACTGTACTTCTGTCTCGACGCCCTCGGCTACGGTAATCAGCCTCAGACTGCGCGCGAGAAATATGATACTTGTTACTATTGCGAGGCTGTCAGCGCTTTCAGACAAGTCAGTGATAAAAGACCGGTCGATCTTCAGTTCGTCCACAGGCAGTTTTCTGAGATAACTGAAGGATGAGTATCCTGTACCGAAATCATCAATCGATAATTGAAGGCCCATGTCTTTTATTTTTCTCAATGTATCTATTTTTTTCTCAATATCATCTATCAGTACACTCTCGGTAAGTTCCAGGGTAACATACTGCGGGGCCACGCCGCTCTCGTCAATTGCGTCTCGCACAACTTTCAGCAGGTCAGGATCCTGAAACTGTTTTACTGAAAGGTTAACGCTCATGCTTATGGGAACCTTCCCTGCCACATTCCACTTCTTTAACTGATGGCATGCTGTGCGAAGGACCCATTCTCCGATGGGCACAATGAGCCCTGTTTCCTCTGTTATGGGGATAAATTCACCGGGAGGCATTAGGCCGTTGTTGACATCTTTCCAGCGGAGCAGTGCTTCAACTCCTTTGATGGCCCCAGTCCTGAAATCGAATTTCGGCTGATAATGGAGAACAAATTCATCTTTCTCAAGGGCCTTCCGGAGACCCGACTCGAGACTCAGGCGCTTTCTGTACATCGAATTTATTCCGATCGAGGAAAATTGAAAAGAGTTCCCGCCGGTATTTTTTGCATAATCTCTGGCACTTGACGCGAGCCGCAGCAGTGCAACGGAGTCTTCACTTTCAGCAGGATATGATGCAATCCCGATACTGGCCGTTAAATATATATCCGTCCCGTCAAGGGTCAGCGGCTCTCTAACCGCTTCGAGCAGGCGTGTGGCCGCGACCGCAGCATTCTCCACATTTTCAATTCGGTTCAAAAGGAGCGAAAAGGTCCCGCTTTCTATCCGGAATAATTTCAATATCGGGTCCTCTTTCCCTAAAGAGGGGCCAAGTACATCAGTGCGCCTGATTATATGCTCAATTCTCTCGGCCATTATGCGCATAATGTTATCTCCCGCGCTGAGTCCCATCGTCGCGTTGATTCTGTCAAAGTTGTCAATCGCAATGTTAAGCAAAGCAAGATTTTCCTTGTAACGCTTCGCTTTATCCAATGCCCATTCAAAGTGTTCAAGAAACATTCTCCTGTTCGGCAGGTTCGTCATTGGATCATAATAGGCCAGGCGGTCGCTATATGCTTTGGCGGCAAGTGTGTTACGGACCCTCAGGCGAAGTTCACTCGGGTCTACCGGCTTTGCAAGCAGGTCTGTAGCTCCCAGGTCCAGAGCACGGAGTTTGTTCTCTCCATCCGATGAAGAAGTCAATATAATAACGGGCATGTGTTTGAACTTCGGATCTGCTCGAACCTGCTCCAGAATGTCAAAGCCGGAAACTTCCGGCATGACAAGATCAAGAAGAAGGATATCAGGAGCATTATCCTTCATCATCTTCATTGCCTGCGTTGAGTCTTCAATCAGAATGAATTTTTCATATCCCGCGTCTTCCAGAAAGGCCTGTACAACCTCCATGGTGATCATTTCGTCATCAACCATCATGATAGTAGCGCCGGAGAGACGATTGAACTCATCCGAAGTGTATTCTCTCTGTACTTGTTTCTCTGAAGGCATGTTACTTATTGTCTCCATAGCAGTATAATCCCCGCTGCTGTTCTATTCTTATGATTCCATTTCCCACTATCCTGCGATGCCTTCCCCGTCATTACCGGTATAACCATCTCCCGGAGACACAATTTCTTTGGCCAGTGATTTTACCTGCTCAAGCATTTGCCCGGCCTGATCTCCCTGCTGCTGTCTGGCATAATTTTCGAGTTCTGCCGTCGGTTCGGTAAAAGCATCATACCCGACGGTGCCTCCGGCACCTTTCAGCCAGTGTGCGAGCCCCGCGAGTTCCTCGAGGTCTCCCTGTTTCCAGGCCTCTTCCATTTTTACTATCTGTCCTTCCAGTTTTTTGACGAATGCAAGAATAAGTCTCTCAAATCTCGGGTTATCTGCCAGACGTGAAACAACGGGTTTCCCTGCCTGCTGAACCGTTTTTGAAACAATTGATTGATTGATATCCGGGATGACCTCTGAAGGCCTGATTTCACCACCAGACGAGGGAGAGGTCCCGTTTCCAGGAACCTCCATCCGCAGGGCCAGTTCCTGCAGATTAACTATTGCTTTTTTCACACCCTCTCCGTTCCCTTCCTTTGCGCATATTTCGAGGGTCCTTGCAGGTTCGGTGAATTCATCAAATCCGACGGTCCCGCCTGCACCTTTTAACCAGTGAGCGAGGTTCGCCACTTCCTCTAAATTATCCTGATCGGAGGCCTGTTCCATAGCCTGCAACTGATCAGTAAGCCTTGTCGCAAATCGTGTGATAAGGGACCGGAACTTTTCGTTGCCGGCCGGAAGACTTGAAACAATAGGACTGCAATCGGCAGATGATAATTCTGCACCACCCTCCACAGGGTTTGCTGAAACACTGACACTCTGTATTTCATCTGGATCCATCTGTTCTCCACCAAGCAGATCTGCCATGAGTTTCATGAAGTGGTCGATATTAATCGGCTTTGTCAGGTAACCGGAGTATCCCGCATCGAGGCACTTCTGCTCATATCCCTTCATTGCATGGGCAGTCAGGGCAATAATGGGTATTGTACCGTCCTTTTCCCGTATATGCCCAGTAGCAGTGAAACCATCCATCACCGGCATCTGGACGTCCATAAGAATTACGTCATATCTGGTATGAAAGGCCTTCTCCACTCCCTCTTTCCCATTTTCAGCCTCATCCACGATAAGCCCGGCTTCTTCGAGGAGAAGCCGCACAAGTTCGCGGTTTTCTGCACCGTCATCGACAACGAGAACGCGGGATTCGGGCAATTTCCAGTGAACTGTCTCTTCCGTTTCATAAGCCTGCTGTGACAGCAGCACTTCTTCGGGTTCGAGAAAAGGTACTCCACTTACATCGCCTGCCGGCAGGGTAATTGTAAAGATACTTCCCTTGCCCGGTTCGCTTTCGACATGGATGTCACCACCCATGGACCTTGCGAATTTGCGGCTGATGGAAAGTCCGAGGCCTGTTCCTCCAAAACGACGGGTTACTGTACTGTCGGCCTGGACAAAGGGTTCAAATATGGCGTCCAGCTTGTCCGGGTTCATTCCGATTCCTGTGTCGCTAATGGAGATCAGAAAACGGGAATCTCCGTGAGAATCATCAAAGATGCATTTGACGTGAACGCTCCCCTGCTCAGTAAACTTGACGGAGTTCCCCACGAGGTTGAACACCATCTGCCTCAGTCGGGACTGGTCTGATTCAATATAGGCGGGAAGGGCCGTCTCTGCGCTGAACTCGAGCGATACGCCATTTCCCTGTGCTTTGCTCTTCAAGATATTTATAACTTCATGGATAATTTTATGAGGTTCAACTCTCGCGAGTTCCAGTTCCATTTGTCCTGCTTCTACCTTGGAAAGATCGAGTATATCATTGATAAGATTCAGTAAATGCTGGCCACTGCCGTGGACAATATTGAGAAATTTGCCAACTTCTTTTTTACTTCGTACCTTCCCACGTCTCAGTACATCAGTAAAACCCAGGATAGCATTCATTGGCGTGCGGATCTCATGGCTCATACTTGCAAGAAAGACACTCTTGGCCTCGTTGGCAGCCACTGCTTCTTCCCTGGATCTGCGCAGTTCAACTTCTTTTTCTTCAAGCTGAGTAAGATCATCAAAACTCACCAGAACACCGGCATATTTGCCGCGGGCACCGAGGACAGGAGAACAGTTCGTCTTGAATGTCCTCACGCTTTTATCAGGCAGCATCAGGCGGATCATTTGGTTTTTTTGTGTCTCGCCTATTTTCATGGCCTGTACCCAGGGGCGGTCGGCCTTTTCGATTTTATTCCCTGAACTGTCGATCCAGGGAAGATCACCTGTACGGTGCCCAAGAAGTTCCTCTGAGGTTTTTCCTATCATTGTGGAAAATGCCATATTGGCAAGTACGATCTGATCTTTTCGATCAATCACCAACAGTCCCTCCGCCATGGTATCGAGGGCTGACCTTACCCTTCCCGGTATTGCTTCGGAGGGATTCAGATGGCGCAGCATTCTTCCTAAGTAGAAATAGAATGCAACAAGACTGCCTCCTCCGAGAAAGAGAACGAGCCGGACCATCGGGTTCTCAACGATTCCCATGAATCCTTCCGTTGTCAGCGCGGTGAAACGCAGTTCCAGTTGTCCCCATTTCTGGTCACCCGCGTATATAGGGACCTTTATCTGAGAATCCGTTGAATATTCACCGGTCATGAACTGCCAGTCTTTATCATGTTCTCCGGTGGCAATCAGTAAGTGACCGTCTTTCCTGCGAATCGCTGTCGAAAGGAGGTCGTCATTGCGCTCGACCATCAGTCGAAGGTGTTCATCCAGCTGCTGGACCCGAATATGTTTCTCCATGACCAGCGATGAACTGTGGACAGCCATTGCCTCGGCAAGAGACGCCCGTCCTGTCCGCACGGCACTGTCCCTGTCCGGCACGAGCCCGAAATAAAAAGCCAGCATGAGCAGACTGATGATGAATCCCACCTGACCTATTGCAACACGGAATTTCGAACTAAGCATTTTCATGATATTACAATTGCTTTCAATGTATAAGTGCCCTAGGGCTAAATCGTAAGACGAAGCTTTAAATTATCCTTCAGTCTTCCCTATTATCTTTGGCTTTCTTATACTTATCGTCATTCTGTTCGCTTTTCTTGAGTATTTCTTCGAGAGATTCATCATCGTCGTCGTCATCACCTCTCATACTGGAAAGTATGGGCAGGGGATCGGCGATTTGCCAGGCAGGCATTGAAGCAAGCACTGAAGTAAGGAGCATCCCGCTCCTGATCAGCCAGATAACATAACCTACTGAAAGACCGGTGGATGCGGCTATTGTTGAACCCACGACCATCTTGTCAAACTGGATTTCCTGTGACGTTTCTTCTTTCAGCATGTCAAGAGAGCTCCTCATGCGATTGTAGGTCTTTATGAGCAATTCATCATTGAAAATCTCCTGAACAAACAGCTCCTGGGCTGGATCAATGCTTAACAGATCAAAGGGGAGGGCGCGGTAGGCCGAAGATATGTCGTTTATGACAGAACGCAGATTTGCACGGGCTTGCTCAGCAATACTGCCGATAATCCCTTCTGCTTTGACGGAGACAGAAGTCTTCTTTTCTGCCGGATCACGTAAAGGATCATTTCCCCTCCCTTCGTCACCACTTCCGATAGTCTTCAAGGGATCGTCCGGAATGATGTCCTCTGCTGGTTCTTCCGGTGCTTCAGGTTCCGGTTCAGGAAGTTCTTCAACTGGGCCAGGGTCTGAGGGAGGATCAATGACGGGAATAAAGGTCATATTTTTTATTCCTGTTATCTTGTGAACCTTTCCATCTTTTACAATGGCAGTAATGGTAAAGTCATTGTCAAAGCTATCATCAGGGGTAAAAACCACTCCTGCAAGCAGGGCATTTACATCAGCGATCGCTCCTCTTGCTTTCCACACACCTGTTGCGGGATTATATGTTGATTTCACTACACCAGATTTACCTGTGCTCAGTGTACCGGCAGCCGGATCGGAGAGTTTCAACTTAACAGTCACAGTGGCACTGTCAACATCAAAGACCACGATATCGGTGAGATTGAGCGGTGTGCCTGTTGAAAATGTCTCAGGGGCATTCAGGTTGGTCCCTGTCGGGGCTTCGTTTACATTGATGACAGTGATGGTAAAGGTACTGCTTATGCTCAGGCCCCCGAAATCAGTGCTTGTGAGGACCACGTCCACTGTCGGTTCTGTCTCGCGGTCAAGGCTCTGACCTGCCTTGAGTCTGAGCTTATTCCCAACTATTTCAAATCTGCCATCATCAATGCTGTACGTGTGGGTATCTCCTGAATCAGGCTCGCTGGTTGTGAGATTTCCGATTACTGCCCCGGCATCGTTTTCATCCACCGATGAATTATTCAGATCAATTGCAGTCGGTGCATCGTTTGCATTGTTGACAGTTATGATTATCGTTTTATCGAAGGTCAGGCCACCGCTGTCTGTAGTGCGGACGATGACTTCATAGCTTGCCTTGGTTTCATAGTTTAGGACTCCTGCATCAATGATCAGTTCATCCGAGCCTGCTCCTCCGATGGAGAAGTTAGTCTGATCAGCACCGCCCACGATGCTGTAGGTAAAGGTTTCACCTGTATCAGGGTCAAAGCTGTTCAATGTGCCGATGCTCGTGCCTCCAGTTGTATCGATGTTTTCATCAATCGTGTTTGCACTGATATCAATGTCGGTTGGATCTTCGTTCAGATCATTGACTGTTACTGTAATAGTTTTATCAAAGGTAAGGCCGCCGCTGTCTGTTGTCCGGACGATAACTTCATAACTGCTTTTTACTTCATGATTGAGCATTCCAGCGGTCAGAATAAGCTCATCAGATCCTGCACCGCCAATGGAGAACATGCTTTGATTAGTTCCACCAACAACACTGTAGGTAAAGGTCTCATTTAAATCCGGATCAGTGCTTGTCAGGGTACCGATGCTTGCCCCGCCGAAGGTATTGATATTCTCATCAATGTCACTTGCGCTGATTGAAATGTCTGTCGGGTCTTCATTTAAATCATTCACAGTAACAGTTATGGTTTTGTCAAAGGTAAGGCCGCCGCTGTCCGTCGTGCGGAAGATGACTTCATAACTGCTCTTGGCCTCGAAGTTTAAGATTCCTGCGGTAAGGATCAGCTCATCAGATCCTGCTCCGCCGATTGAGAAATTACCCTGGTCAGCGCCGCCTACAACGGAGTAGGTGAAGGTATCACCTGAATCGGGATCGCTGCTTGTCAGAGTTCCGATACTGCTGCCGCCTGAAGTGTCTACATTCTCATCAATGGTGACTGCGCTGATGGATATATCTGTCGGTTCTTCGTTCAGATCATTGACTGTTACTGTTATGGTCTTGTCAAAGGTGAGGCCGCCACTATCAGTTGTCCGGACTATGACTTCATAACTTGATTTTGATTCGAAGTTTAAAATACCTGCTGTAAGGATCAGCTCATCAGATCCTGCTCCGCCTATGCTGAAATTGCCCTGATCAGCTCCTCCGACAACACTGTAGGTGAAGGTTTCGCCTGAGTCCTGATCGGTGCTTGTCATAGTTCCGATGCTTGAACCGCCTGAAGTGTCAATATTCTCATCAATGTCACTTGCACTTATTGATACATCTGTGGGATCATCGTTGATGTTATTTACTGTGACTGTAATGGTCTTGTCAACGGTGAGGCCGCCACTGTCAGTTGTCCGGACGATTACTTCATAACTGCTTTTGGCTTCATAATTTAAGATTCCGGCTGAAAGAATCAATTCATCTGAGCCAGAGCCGCCAATCGTAAAATTGCCCTGTTCAGCTCCGCCCACAACACTGTAGGTAAAGGAATCGCCAAAATCAGGATCACTGCTGGACAATGTTCCGATGCTCCTTCCTCCTGATGTGTCTATGTTTTCATCAATGGTGACTGCGCTGATGGATATATCTGTCGGATCTTCGTTCAGATCATTCACCGTTACCGTTATGGTCTTGTCGAAGGTGAGGCCGCCACTGTCAGTTGTCCGGACTATGACTTCATAACTTGATTTTGATTCGAAGTTTAAAATACCTGCAGTAAGGATCAACTCATCAGAGCCTGCTCCGCCAATGCTGAAGTTCCCCTGATCTGTCCCTCCCACTAAGCTGTAGGTGAACGTGTCTCCTAAATCAGGGTCGAATGAAGTCAGCGTTCCTATACTTGTTCCGCCTGAGGTATCTATATTTTCATCAATGGTGCTTGTGCTTATGGAGATGTCTGTCGGTGGGTCAGGAACATTGTCGACTGTTATAGTTATAGTCTCATCATGGGTAAGGCCGCCGCTATCAGTAGTTCTGACAATTATTTCATAACTTGCCTGACTTCCCATGTTTAAAATACCATCGTCCATGATGAGCTCATCAGATCCTGCCCCGCCTATGGAGAAGTTGGTCTGATCAGCTCCACCCACAACACTGTAGGCAAAGGTATCTCCAGTGTCAGGATCGGTTGTGGACAGTGTGCCGAGTGTCGTTCCCCCTGAAGTATCTGTGCCATCATTTATACTCGTGCTGCTTACGGATACAGATGTCGGATCTTCATTCAGATCATTAACTGATATGGTTATGGTCTTGTCAAAGGTGAGTCCACCGCTGTCTGCAGTGCGCACAATAACTTCATAACTGCTCTTTGCTTCAAAGTTTAAAATGCCTGCGGTAAGAACCAGCTCATCAGAGCCTGCGCCGCCTATGCTGAAGCTCCCCTGGTCAGCACCGCCAACAACACTATAAGTGAAGGTATCTCCTGCGTCAGAATCAAAGGTTGAAAGCGTGCCTATACTCGTACCTCCCGATGTGTCGATGTTTTCGTCAATGGTGTTTGCACTGATATCGATATCTGTCGGATCCTCATTTAAGTCATTGACGGTAACAGTTATCGTCTTGTCAAAGGTGAGGCCGCCGCTGTCTGCAGTGCGCACAATAACTTCATAACTGCTCTTTGCTTCAAAGTTTAAAATGCCTGCAGTAAGGATCAGTTCATCAGAGCCTGCTCCGCCTATGCTGAAGCTCCCCTGGTCAGCTCCACCCACAACACTGTACGTAAAGCTATCGAGTAAATCAGGATCGCTGCTTGTCAGGATGCCAATGCTGGTTCCGCCTGACGTGTCTACATTCTCATCAATGTCACTCGAGCTGATCGAAACATCCGTCGGATCTTCGTTTAAGTCATTGACAGTAACCGTGATGGTCTTGTCATACGTAAGGCCTCCGTTGTCTGTCGTGCGGACGATGACTTCATAGCTGCTCTTTGCCTCGAAGTTCAGGATGCCTGCGGTAAGGATCAGTTCATCAGAGCCTGCGCCGCCAATTGAGAAGTTCCCCTGTTCAGCTCCGCCAACAACACTGTAAGTGAAAATATCGCCAGTGTCAGGGTCGGTTGAGGACAGTGTTCCGATACTGCTTCCGCCTGATATATCTATGTTTTCATCAATGGTGCTTGCGCTTATTGATACATCAGTCGGGTCTTCATTCAGGTCATTGACAGTAACCGTGATGGTCTTGTCAAAGGTCGATCCGCCGCTGTCTGTGGTCCGCACGATAACTTCGTAAATGCTCTTTGCTTCAAAATCAAGGATGCCTGCAGTCAGGATCAGCTCATCAGAACCAGCTCCACCTATGGAGAAATTTCCCTGATCAGCTCCGCCCACTACACTGTAGGTGAAGGTATCTACGCTGTCAGGGTCAGTGCTGGTAAGTGTTCCGATACTGCTTCCGACTGATGTGTCTACATTCTCATCTATTGTGCTTGCACTGATCGAAACATCAGTCGGTGATTTATTAATAAGAAGCATCGTCAATGCGTCCAGGTCCTCCTTGTCGCTGTCAATGCCAACTGCAGATCCTTCAAATACCATTTCAGCAACTCCAACGGACCGGTGATTCGATCCCTGTCGCGTTTCACTCATGCGCAGGCGGAAGACATCGTTTTCGGTTACTGGAAGAGTGGTACTAACGCTTGCACTGTTATTTAGTGTGAGCAGGAGATCTCCTTCCTGAAAATTGACACCTCCAACAACAGTGTTGGATTCAATCAAGTGGATTCCAAAAATGCCTTGACTAAAATTGAGGTTACCGCCATTAGCAGCTTCAATCCCGTCACTACCTTCAATGAGGATTTGTGCAGGTGCTCCGCTGGTGTTCCCGCCATTGGCTGGATCACCGACGGTGGTTGCCAAAAAGGTCATTACGCGATCATTATCACCAGCGCCTTTAAGAGTCAGTAAAAATGTTCCCTGGGTGAGTGCAGGACCGTCTCCAATCGTAACTGAAGCCGATTCAACAATTGCCACGCTTTTAATTTTTTCGCCTAACAGCGGATCGTCCAGCAGGTAGTAGAACTCGCCATCACTGTAATCACCTATTCCCTGGGGGCGAAAAACAAATACATCATGTTCCTGCACCGTTATCGATGTGGTCAGACCATCAAATGTAAAGCCGCCGCCGCCATCTACAGTAATCAGCAGATCACCTTCCTGAAAGGTGAACTCCGTAGCCGGTCCTCCGCTGCCAATGGTAAAACTGCTTTTCATGTAATGCAGCCCGTTGATGTCAGGTGAACCACCGTTGGATTGGAAAAGTTCAAGGTCAAATGCAGATATGAGCGTGCCCGATGTGGCGACCCCCGGGCCGAGTGAAAAACCCGGGTCACCAAAGGTAATTACATCGTGTTCATCCCATGAATCCAGACCCGGAGCACCACTTGATGTGACGTCATTTAAAGTTGAAAACCATAGGGGGTTTAAAGTCGGATTAAAGTTTGTGACATCAAGGCGGCTTGGCTGGGTTGTGGCGTCGTAGGCCAACCACATGTCATTATCATTGACAACGACTTTCACACCGAGATAGCGTCCTGCTCCAAGGTTGTAGGTAACGTTGCCAAAATTAAAGGTATCTTCGATCCAGGTTCCCGAATCGGCAACATCCCAATCTGACCGGGTGATGGTGGCACTGGCGATCTCAGTGACGTCTGACCCATCGAAATTCGAATCTACCAAGTAGGCGGTTATTTCCCCTTTTTCACCTGTATTAAAGTCTTTACTCGCGCTCCACAGGGTGAGATTCATGGAGCCGCTCAAACTTATTCCATCTGTGCCGGTAATCCAGAGCTGGTGTTTTTCAGGATCGCTTTCATTTAATTTGCCTCCCTTTTTAACCAGCAAGCCTGCAAAGGAATCACGTCCGGGATCAAAATTATCCAGTGTCGGGTCAGTCGGAGCTGTGGTTTTTAGAAGGGCATTGGGGAGATCGGAGCCATCGCCTACACCATCAAGGTAATAAGTGTCATGATAGTAAAAGACCTTGGCCCTGATATGATCTACTTCAAAAGTATCTTCGTTCGAGCCCTTCTTTTTCAGCTTCACACTGAAATTCGTATCTGAAAAATCAGTTTCAGTCCATGCTCTGCCCCATGTATCCACAGCACCGCCGAATGTCTTATAGGCATCAGATCCTTCATCCGGCCAGGCAGCACCGTAGCCGGAGCTGGTCCAGGTTGCTCCACCGTCCCAGGAGAGCTCAATGTCAACGCCAACACCTCCCTCATCACCTGCATTCCGCCCCTCAATATCCACTTGAATACCGGTTATTGTCGACCCTGTAGGTAATCCAAGGTTAAAATTAGACCAGTCTTGCTTATCCGCGTTGCCGCTTGTTCTTGCATCCAGATTATTTGATGTATATGCATTGGCAGCATTAGTCCAATCCGTATCAACGCTGCCGGTAGATGATGGGTTTTTAAAGCCGGTGTCATCAAGAAGGCCCTGCCAATTCAGCTGCATGGCCCGGCTGATGGCAATTTCAGCCTCAATTTTGCCTCTTGTATATTCCATGAGCCAGTCACCGCTCATTGCTGCATTCCCTGTGAGGTCATCACTTGCTGCAACATCAGCCCCGGTGAGCAGGCTGAGGTATTCTATAAGCACACGGCCCTCTTCTCCGGAGGCCAGATTGCAGCCATAGAAGAGAATATCAGCTTCATCAGTTAATGCCTGTTTCCATCCTTCAATCGAATCGGCATAGTCATCAATAGTTTCCTTCATGAGCCAATCATTGCCCAGACGGATCGCTCCGTCATCTCCATGGGAAACAATATGAACCGCATCAAGATTCTTGTAGTTACCAAGAGTTTCACTAATTTGCAGAATTCCGTCTTTGTTGATATCGAGAACCACCACTTCAATAGAACGTCCATCATCACTTCTTGCGAGCACATCGTCCACCAGCTGCCTGTAGTCGGAAATACTGGAGTCCATAAACAGGATTTCCTGCCGTTTCTGTTCCGCACTGTCGGTATCATGGGAGCCGGACGCTGAAGGGAGGAGGGTGGTCTCTTCAACAGATGAGCCAAGCAGAATAGTGTCAACTGCCCCTCCGCTGTCCAGGGAAATTGGTTCGAAATCTGCAGAAAAGAGCAGCCTCTGCTCCAGCTGCTCGATGAGAAACTTATTTTTCAGTCTTTTTTTCGTCATATTCGGCAGCCCCTCCATCCCGCTCTATCGGGACAGGTAGCTTTGTGCCCCCCGGTTGCCCGGGGTTTACCCTTTCGATTGACTTAACAGGGTTACCCCTGTTTCTTAATCGGCTTATTTATAAAATTAGTTAACTACATAAACGCAATTACTATGCCAAAAATGGATGTCTGTATCGCATTGAAATTAAATGATTATCTATCTGCTGCACAAAGATCAAGATGCGTCATATATAGAGAAAGTGAGGGAATTAACACACAATTAGTATTGATGTCACCATGACAGGTGAGATTACCCCTTTTTTTTGATGCCGGTGGTCAAAAGGAAGTGTGAAAAAGATAAAGTGGAATATTGAGAAATTATTTCTGATCCTCTGATATTACCTGATAAATAGGATGATATGTAATATCGTAACTTATTAATAATGTGATTAATTATAACTTATTGATTTATTGTATATGGGGCGCTGCCCCAAACCCCGGTTCATTCTTTTTGCACGCACAAAAAGAACGGAACCAAGAAAAATGCGCCCCAAGTACCGAGTTCTTAACGGTATTTCAACCCGTAAAAAGGGAAGTGATTAAACTCCCTCCGGTCAGACAGAAATCACTTCTAATCCTTTTTACGGGTTGAAATACCTAAACTCGCTAAAGGGGATGGTCAAATCCCCCCTAACCCCCTTTTCTAAAGGGGGAGTTTAATAAACGATACATTAATGAGTATTTTATTTTTTTGTCTTTTACTCCCCTTTGATTGTTTTAGGTCAGATGCAGGAGTGAACGCGTTAAGAAATCAAAACTGTTTGAGCGAGGGGAGTTTTTTGATTTTAGTGTTCAGTCCTGTAGCTGACCGTTAAGAAACAATCTCCGGGGCGCCCTTCTTTTGGTTTCGTTTTCTTGGGCGAGCAAGAAAATGAACTCCCCCGGAAGGGCGGGGCTTGGGGCAGCGCCCCATATATCATTAATTATCCTCTAAAAACTTATAATAGCAGCTAACAGCTTCAGCAAATATCAAAAGAGCCATTTTTTATTTAACTGACCCTATCATCCTATTCATCCTCATCACTATCTTCTCTACTCTCTTTCTCCTCACTCTTCTTCAGCATATCCTCAAGAGATTCATCATCGTCGTCATCATCCCCCCTCATACTGGAAAGTATGGGCAGGGGATCGGCGATCTGCCAGGCAGGCATTGAGGCAAGCACTGAGGTGAGCAGCATACCGCTCCTGATGAGCCAGATTACATATCCGACTGAAAGGCCCGTTGATGCAGCTATTGTTGAGCCCACTACCATCTTGTCAAACTGAATCTCGCTTATCGTCTCGTTTTTTAGCAAATCAAGGGAGTCCCTCATGCGGTTGTAGGTTTTTATGAGCAGTTCATCATTGAAAATCTCCTGGACAAACAGCTCTTGCGCCGGATCAGTAATTGACAGGTCAAAGGGGAGGGCGCGGTAGGCCGAAGATATGTCGTTTATGATAGACCGCAAATTTGCACGGGCCTTTTCAGCAATACTGCCGATGATCCCTTCTGCTTTTGAGGAGTCGGAAGGTTTCTTTCCTGCTGGATCACGTACATGATCCGTTTCCCTCACTTCATCACCACTTCTGATATTGCTTAAGGGTTCTTCCGGCAGGAAAACTTCTTCCGGCTCTTCCGGTGCTTCCGGCTCCGGTTCGGGTAGCTCGTCGACTGGAACAGGGTCTGCGGGGGGATCAACAACAGGAATAAATGTCATATTTTTCTTGCCCGTTATCTTGTGGACTTTTCCATCTTTTACAATGGTAGTAATGGTAAAGTCACTGCTGAAGCCATCAGCAGGGATAAAGACGACTCCTTCGAGCAGGGCATTCACGTCAGCTATGAGCCCCTTTGCCCTCCATACACCGGTAGATGCATTATAGGTTGAGGTCATTGAGCCCGATGTAGCGGTGCTCAGCGCACCTGCCGCTGGATCGGAGAGTTTCAGCATGACGGTTAAGACGGCACTGTCAACATCACTGACGACGATGTCGGTAAGATCGAGCGGGGTGTCCGGAGAATAGTGCTCTCCTACATTCAGGTTCGTTGCTGTCGGGGCGTCGTTCACGTTCCTGACATTAATCGTGAATGCCCGCTTTATGCTTATACCTCCTGCATCTGTTCCCGTAACAATAATCTCTACTGTTGGCTCCTTCTCATAGTCAAGGCTCTGGCCTGCCCTGAGCCTGAGCTTGCCTCCAACCACCTCAAAACGGGCATCATTTATGGCATACGAATGGGTGTCACCGTTGTCCGGGTCTGCAGTAGTGAGGTTGCCGATTACCGCTCCTTGATTGTTTTCATCCACTGACGTGTTGTCCAGAGTAATACCCGTTGGCGATTCATTGACATTGGTGACAGTGATAGTAAAAACTTTATTTAAGCTCAAAAGACCCGAATCAGTGCTTGTGACAGTCACGGTTACAGTCGGTTCTGTTTCGCGGTCAAGGCTCTGTCCTGCCTTGAGCTTCAGCTGCCCTCCTACGACTTCAAAGCGCACATCATCTACTGAGTAGGTGTGACTGTCCCCGCTGTCAGGATCATTCGTAGAAATATTATCGATCAACGCTCCGTCTGCATTTTCAACCACGGTCCTGTTGATCAGTATAATCCCGGTTGGTGCTTCGTTAACATCATTCACCGTAATAGTAAATTCATGGTTCGTGCTCAGTCCTCCAGCATCAGTGCTGGTAACCCTTAAAAGCACAACCGACTCTGTCTCATAATCAAGGCTCTGGCCTGCTTTGAGCTTTAACTCTCCACCCACAACCTCAAACCGGGTATCATCGACAGTATAGGTGTGGGTGTCACCTGCATCAGGATCAGCAGTGGTGAGATTGCCGATCACTGCTCCATCTGCATGTTCATCAACATCGCTGTTGTCCAGCGCAATCGCCGTTGGTGCTTCGTTTGGAACATCATTGACAGTGACAGCAAATGCCCGGCTGATGCTTTTGCCTCCGGAATCAGTGCTCGTAATGTTAATATTCACAACCGGTTCAGTCTCATAGTCCAGAACCTGGCCTGCCTTGAGCTTGAGCTGTCCGGACACCACTTCAAACCGAGCATCACTCAATGCATAGGTGTGACTGTCTCCGCTGTCAGGGTCGGCAGTCGTCAGATTGCCGACCACTGCGCCGTCTGCGTTTTCATTCACCGTCGTGTTGTCAAGGGTAATTCCTGTTGGTGCATCGTTGACATCGTTGACGGTGATGGTGAAAAGCTGATTGGTGCTCAGAGGCTCTCCATCATTGCTCGTTACCGTGACATCAACTGTTGCCTCTGTCTCGTGGTTGAGGCTCTGGCCTGTCCTGAGCTTCAGCTGTCCTGCAACAACTTCAAACCGTGCATCATCGACAGTATAAGTGTGGCTGTCTCCTGAATCGGGATCAGTCGTGCTGAGACTCCCTATCACCGCCGCTGCATCGTTTTCATCAACATCGGTGTTATCGAGCGCAATTGCCGTCGGTGCTTCGTTCACATTGTTGACGGTGATCGTAAAAAGCTGGTTTGTGCTCAGAGGCTCCCCATCATTGCTCGTTACCGTAACATCAACTGACGGCTCTGTTTCATAGTCGAGGCTCTGGTCGAACTTAAGTTTCAATTGTCCACCCACTACTTCAAACCTTACATCATCAACAGTATAGGTGTGGGTATCTCCTGCCTCAGGGTCAGTGGTGGAAAGGTTACCGATCACTGCCCCTATATTGTTTTCATCAACATCAGTGTTGTCCAGCGCAATCGCCGTCGGTGCTTCGTTTTCGTTATTGACGGTGATCGTAAAAAGCTGATTTGTGCTCAGAGGCTCTCCATCATTGCTCGTTACCGTGACATCCACCGTAGGCTCTGTTTCATAGTCGAGGCTCTGGTCGAATTTCAATTTCAACTGTCCCCCCACGACTTCAAACCGTGCATCATCAACAGTATAGGTGTGGCTGTCGCCTGCATCAGGGTCAGTGGTGGAAAGGTTACCGATCACTGCCCCTATATTGTTTTCATCAACATCGGAGTTGTCAAGTGCAATCCCGGTCGGTGATTCATTTTCATCATCGACGGTAAGAGTAAAAAGCTGATTGGTGCTCAGTCCTCCTGCATCAGTGCTCGTTACCGTGACATCCACCGTCGGCTCTGCTTCGTAATCGAGGCTCTGGCCTGCCTTCAGCTTCAACTGGCCTGCCACCACCTCAAACCGCGCATCATCAACAGTGTAGGTGTGACTGTCGCCTGTATCAGGGTCGGTAGTCGTCAGGTTCCCGATCACTTCCCCTGCCTTGTTTTCATCAACGTCAGTGTCATCGAGCGTGATCCCTGTTGGTGCATCGTTCCCCAATTCATAAAGGGTCGATATTTCCGATGCGTTCAGTGTCTTGTTGTAGATTCGGACATCATCTGCGACTCCGTCTGCAGCCCAGCGATATATTGCGGCGCCGGGAGCTGCTATGCCGACTTTCCATGTTGCAGTACCGAGGTCTTCACCGGGATTCGGGGCAAAGGCGGTTGTCCCTTCTGACTGTCCGTTGATAAACAGTTCCATCGATCCCGTGGCAACATCAACAATACCGACCACATGGTAGAACGTTCCGGGAGCAAAAGTATTTGTACTGAAAATATTGATGGCTCCCGCTATGCTGTCGCGATGAGTAAAATGAAATTTTTGATCTTTTGTATAACTCAGGCCCACGTGGTTCCCCTGCTTCACGAGAATGCCGTACTCGTAGTCATTGTCCGTCGGATTGATGCCCGGCGGTACTGAATCGGGCCTGAACCATGCTGAAAGGGTATAACTGCCTTCATTGACGTTATCAAGAATCAGAGAGTTTGGTGCTTCAACATAATCATCGGTGGCGTCCGTATAGTCAGACTGAAGGGCACCGTTTACTTCTCCGCCGGTCCATCCCAGGTCGCCGATAAGAGTCCCGTCATGGTTATTGACCGACGAGTCATTTACGGAGAAGCCGGCGCCGTCATCGAGGGTGTAATGAAGTACCAGGTCAGTGGTAATTGTTATATTTACTGTTATGGTATTGCTTATATTTGTACCGTCATCGATGTAGTATGAAAAACTGTCGTTGAAGTTTGCGCTGCCGTCGTGGGTATAGCTGAATGTCCCGTCGTTGTTGAGACTGAAGATTGCCGCAAAATTGGGCAGGGTATCTATTACAGCAGTGAGGGTATCGCCGGGAAGGTCGGCATCGCTGTCGTTGGTCAGAACGCTGGCAGCTGACGAGTCGAGTATCGTTGCAGTACCGCCCTGTGAGACTGTGATGCTGTCAACTACGGCCAGGGGAGTGTTGTCGTTTAGCGGGTTCACCGTTATGACAAATCCCTGGTTCGTACTTAACAGGCCTGCGTCCGTACTCGTGACAGTTATACTCACTGTCTGCTCAGTCTCGTGGTCGAGGCTTTGCCCTGCCTTGAGTTTTAACTGCCCGCCCGCAACTTCAAAGCGAACATCATCAACGGTGTATGTGTGGGTATCCCCTGAATCGGGATCAGTGGTGCTCAGATTGCCGATCACTGTGCCGTCTGCATTTTCATCAACAGTCAGATTGTCCAGTGCAATTGCTGTGGGTGCTTCGTTTTGGTCATTTACCGTTATAGTAAAAAGCTGGTTGCTGCTCAGAAGCCCTGCATCAGTGCTGGTAACCGTGACATCCACTGTGGGCTCTGTTTCAAAGTTCAGGCTCTGGCCCGCCTTGAGTTTGAGCTGTCCGGACACAACTTCAAAACGTATGTCATCGACAGTGTATGTGTGGGAGTCGCCGGAATCGGGATCAGTGGTGGTGAGATTGCCAATGACTGCGCCTGCCGCATTTTCATCAACTGTCAGGTTGTCAAGCGCAATTGCTGTGGGTGTTTCGTTTTGGTCATTTACCGTAATGGTAAAAAGCTGGTTGCTGCTCAGAAGCCCTGCATCAGTGCTCGTGACCGTCACATCCACCGTCGGCTCTGCTTCAAAGTCCAGGCTCTGGCCCGCCTTGAGCCTCAGCTGTCCTGCCACTACTTCAAAGCGTATGTCATCAACGGTGTATGTGTGGGTATCTCCTGAATCGGGATCAGTGGTGTTCAGATTCCCGATCACTGCGCCGTCTGCATTTTCATCAACAGTAAGATTATCCAGCGCAATTGCCGTCGGGGCTTCATTTGCATTGGCAACGCTGATGGTAAATAGCCGGTTCGCATTCAAAAGGCCTGCATCGGTACTCGTTATCGTCAAATCCACTGCAGGCTCTGCTTCAAAGTCAAGGGTCTGGCCCGCCTTAAGCTTTAGCTGTTCTGCCACAACCTCAAAGCGTATGTCATCAACGGTGTATGTGTGTGTATCTCCTGAATCGGGATCAGTGGTACTCATATTCCCGATCACTGCACCGTCTGCATTTTCATCGACGGTCAGGTTATCCAGTGCGATTGCCGTCGGGGCTTCATTCTTATCGTTAACGGTGATGTTAAAGGACTGATTGGTGCTTAAAAGGCCGGAATCGGTGCTCGTTACTACAACAGTTACCGTCGACTCTGTCTCATAGTTCAGGCTCTGTCCCACCTTGAGCTTCAGCTGTCCTGCCACAACCTCAAAGCGTATGTCATCAACCGTGTAGGTATGGCTGTCACCGCTGTCAGGGTCAGTGGTGCTCAGGTTGCCGATCACTGCGCCGTCTGCATTTTCATCGACTGATGTGTTGTCAAGCGCAATCGCTGCCGGTGTTTCGTTCAGGTCCTGAACTGTGATGGTAAAAAGCTGGTTCGTACTCAAGCCTCCCAGATCGGTGCTGGTGACGAGTATATCGACTGTCGGTTCTGTTTCATGGTCAAGGCTCAGGCCTGTCTTGAGCTTCAGCTGTCCTGCCACTACCTCAAAGCGCGTATCATTTACTGTGTACGTATGGCTGTCTCCGCTGTCAGGGTCAGTGGTGGAGAGATTCCCGATCACTGCGCCTGCCGCATTTTCATTCACCGTCGCGTTATCAAGTGAGATTGCTGTGGGCGCACTATTTGTACCTGACGCTTCGAAGGCCCCGATATCATAGGTACTGTCCCGTGCATATCCACGCTGATCAGTGTCCGGAGCGCCTGTTTTTGTTCCTGCATTGATTGCGGGACTGCCGTTCAGCAGGGCATGGGTCGATGTGAATCCTCCGTTGTTTTGCAGCGTCGGATTAAGCAAGGGGTCCGTGTTGATCTTGTCCTTGTTTTGAGGGGATGCAATCGTATTCAGGTCATCGACGAGATTGTTGTTCAGGGATATCATTCCTCCCTGGAAATTTGTGTTATTTCCAAAAGCCGCATTATTGTTCGCGATAATAGTGTTCTTCATCTGCACCGCGCCTGAGCCGCCGAGATACACTCCTCCGCCAGAGGATGTTGAAAGAGTTGCGGTATTGTAGGCAAGGGTGACGTTAATGAGATCAACCAGCTTACTTGTGAAGATTCCGGCTCCTGAATTGGTTGCGGTGTTACCGCTTATCGTTGTATTGGTGATAATTACGTCACTGAAGGCACCGGAATTATAGAGAGCACCTCCGCGCGTCGCTGAATTCCCGCTGAACGTTACATTTGTTACCCTGAGAAAATTGCTGTTATTCAGGGCCCCGCCCGCATTCCCTCCGGTGTTCCCGATAAACTCAACATCCGTCAGGTTCAGTGTCCCGCGATTATCTATAGCGCCAGCCTGGTTTGCAGTATTGTTTCTGAAGACAGACGTGTTAACAGTCAGAGAACCTTTGTTCTGAATTGCACCGCCATTATTGGCGATGTTATCTTCAAAAACGGTATTGTTCAATATAAGTGCTCCGCCTGTATTGATCAAAGCGCCGCCTCCGAAAGTTCCATCTCCATCCCGTACCGTCAGGTCTGTGAGCGTAAGGGTGGCGCCTGTTTGAATTTCAAACACCCTATCAGGTATAAACTGCGCGGTAAATGAACTTGCATCGATGGCCGTCGTCGAGGAAGTATCACCCTGAATCGTCAAGTTCCCTCTAATATCCAGATCGCCCCAAAGAGCAAACTCTTCAGAAACCATTGCCCTGGTCAGGGAGTAGGTTCCGGAACTCAGGATGATCCTGTCGTCCCCAGCTGTGTTGTTCGTTGCGATTACCGCTTCGCGGAGTGAGATCATTCCGTCGGCACCGGGGTTATTCACCAGGTCAGTCACTGAGTTTGTGTTACCGTCCATGATATCTTCAGTCGTTGTAACGATTACAGAGGGCGTGTAGTCCACGTTCAGCATGGGACGGTTGCCCGCAGGCGCGTCAGAGGAGTATAACTTCCACGGGTTGTTATTATCATTAAGAATCAACCATCCATAGTTGGAATGCCCGTCAGACCAGGCCTGGAGTGTCTCTTCAAGACCTGTGAAGGTTTGTGATCCGGGCTGATTAGGATTCGCGAGCGTACTGTCAGCAGTTACCAATGCATCTGAACCGGTCTGGATCCCGTTTGTCAGGGAATTCCACGTTGAGCCCTCAGTCCAGTCCACCAGCATCCGGTGGAGAGTGATATTCGCGCCGCCCACGCTGGGACTGCTTACATCGACGGTCAGGGACGCGGAATTGATGACCGCACCAAAGGGTATCTGGTTGGGTCCGTTTCCAAAGATATCATCAAATCGAAGGAGACCCTGACGTGCAGGATTGTTGTCCAGTTCAATTTCGATGTTCGTTCCGATGCCGGTGTCCGGAGCGCTGTCGTTTAATTCAGTATCAAGCGTAGAAGTGTAGCCTCCTGCGCCGTCCTGAAAGTTTGCAGCAACAAGAACCGAATTCCAATTCTTTTGCGTCTCTGCGCTGAAGACAATACCTGTCTCAATCTCGCCCCGTGTATACTCGAGCTCCCAGTCACCCCCCAATCCCGCACTGCCCGTCAGGTCATCACTGGCTGCAACGTCCGCCCCGGTAAGAAAGGTGAGACTGTCAATCAGGTCACGTCCTTGTTCCCCGGCCGCGAGATCGCATCCGTAGAAGAGAATGTCAGCCTCACCGTCCAATGCCTCCCGCCATCCTTCAATCGAAATGGAATAATCATCAAGAGTTTCCTTCATGAGCCAGTCATTGCCCAGACGGATAGCGCCGTTATCACCATGGGAAACAATGTGCACAGCGTCAAGGTCCTTGTAGTTCCCGAGTGTCTCGCTGATCTGCAGAATGCCGTCCTTATTGATATCGAGAACAACCACGTCAATCGAACGTCCATCATCGCTTCGTGCCAGCACATCGTCTACCAGCTGCCTGTAATTGGAAATACTTGAGTCCACAAAAAGGATTTCCTGCCGTTTCGGTTCCGCACTGTCTGAATCATGGGAGCCGGATGCTGAAGGGAGGAGGGCGATCTCTTCCACTGTGGAGCCGACCAGAATAGTATCGACTGCTCCGCCATTGTCCAGAGAGATTGGCTCAAAATCGGCTGAGAACATAAGCCGTTGCTCCAGCTGTTCGATAAGGAATTTATTTTTCAAGCGTTTTTTTGTCATATTCGGCAGCACCTCTCCCCTGATTTTTCAGGACAGGCAGCTTTGTGTCCCCCTGTTATCCGGGGTTTACTCTTTCGATTGACTATACAGGATATCCCCCTGTTCTTAATCGGCGTATTTACAAAATACGTTAAATAAGTATTCAGCAATTTATATGCCATAAATGAATGTCTGTATATTACTGAATCCAAATGTTTATCCATCTGTTGCACAAAACTAATCATGCGTTAAATATCAAGGCAATGCGCGATTTAACGTAGATTTGGTATGTATTCATCATGAGAAGATAGATGAATGGTCTGTTGAAACTGCTGACATTGTCTTGATTCAAATTAGAATAACTCATGATTTCGCTTTTACTTCCTCCATGAAATCAAATGTCATTTCATTGTCCCAGGGCACGACGCGGTTACGCCCTGTTTCTTTCGCTTTGTAGAGGGCCCTGTCTGCCTGTTTTACTAGCTCTTCTATACTTTTTGCCCCGAAATTTGAATCGCTGATTCCAAAGCTGGCTGAAACTGATATGCCCGGCGCATCATTGATGGCATAGGCCCCCTCCGACATTTTTATACGGATTCGCTCTGCAATGGCAGTTACCTTCTCAATATCACAGTTCGGCAGGAGCAGGCAGAACTCCTCCCCGCCGTACCTGCTCACTGCGTCATTCTCTCTCACTTCTGATTTGATAATATCGGCAAAGTATGTGATGACCTGATCTCCAACGGAATGTCCGTATGTATCATTGATGGGCTTGAACAGATCAATGTCTGTCATGATGCAGGCAAGGTTTACCCCCTTACTTGAGGTTTCCAGCATGTATTGATCGGCCATTTTATGGAATGCCCTCCGATTCAGGCATCCCGTAAGCGGATCCCTTGTTGCGAGCACCTCCAGCTCCTGGTTCTGAAGCTCCAGTTTGTACCGTGACTTCTCCAGAGTCTTCATCGCGTCAGAAAGCTGAATATTTTTGCTTTCAAGTTCCGTAATATCATCAAATGTGAGAATTGCACCGCGACTCCTGCCTTTATCGTCAAGAATCGGCGACCCATTTACCATCAGGGTTCGAACATCCTTCTTCTCCGTATTCAGGTACAGTGGAATACCAGCCCTGGATTTGCCCTGTAGCAGATCATCTATCCAGGATAGTTTTTCGAATGGTTTCTTTGTCTCTGGATCAATCCAGTTCAATTTCGAAGCCTTTATTCCCATCAGTGCTTTTGGTTCACACCCCAGTTTCCTTGCAAAAGCAGTATTTGCAAGGATAATATGTTCTTTTTGGTCCAGGAGAATGATCCCCTCTGTTAATGCGTTAAAGGCATATTTGACACGGTTGGGCATAACCGATGATGGATCGAGATGGCGAAGCGCCTTTCTCATGTAAAGGATGAATCCTGTGAAACTCGCTATGGCAAAGAAAATGAGCAACAGGTTGAAGGGTTTGATTTGATAGCCCATGATAACCGTTGACTCTTCGGCAATGAAGCTGATTTCCAGGGTTGACCATTGCTTGTCACCCTGATATATGGGCACCTGCCAGTGTCTGTATGTTGAGTCTTCGCCGGAAGGAGTGACCCAATTGGTATCATGGTCACTGGTTCGTGCAATATACCTCCCATCGGTCCTGCGCATTCCAAGTGACAGAACTTCAGGATTTAACTCGACCAGGGTGTCCATGGTTTCCCTGACGGCAGTCATATTGTTGCTGCGTGCTGACATGGTACATTGCACTGCAAGCGATTCGGCGGTACTTCGCCGGGCCTTCATTGCCAGTTGCTCCTTATCAGGAATCAATCCAATAAAATTCCCGAAAAGCAATACGCTCATGGTTATAAACACCAGGCCCACGCTGAGTCGTATGGATGGAGAGATACGGATCATGAGGGCATATCCTCCACGTCTATCTTCGCATGATCATCATTGCTTGCATCAAGGAGCTGCGAAACTTCCTTATTCTTTATATTGTCTTCTGCCTGTATCCTGTTAAGCTGTCTGATTTTCTTCTTCCGTTCCTTTGTGGAAAGAGGAAGCACTGGCAGAGGATCAAAACCTTTCCATATGGGCATGCTGCCTATGGCACTCGCTATTATCGATCCTGCCCGCAAGACCCAGGTGGCTGCTCCCACAGAAAGCGTAAGTGTTCCTCCAATTACAGTTTTCGTAATGAAGTTATGATTATTTTCTATTAAATCAAGTGATTTGCGCATTTTCTGAACAGAGGTGTAAAGATCCGCTTCAAAGGCATTTATTTTTTCGACTACATTCATCAGTGCGTCGTTCCCATAGTTGCCATAGGGGTCGCGGTTGTACGTGTTAAAAGCTTCCATTTCGGGCCCGGAATTATCTTTTTTCTGATATTCTTTCGACGAAACAGTAGATTTATGGCTTTCCTGAGACCTGGTGACAGATGAAGTAAACATATGAGTTTCAGGCTGAGGTGCTTCTTCTTCCTCTTCAGTGACAGGGGCAGGGGGTGATGTCTCAACTGGATCATCCGCTGTCTCTTCTTCTTTTTCTTCTTCTCCAGGATCGTCATCTGGAGGGGTATTTCCATCTGGAAGAAAGGTCATTTCTTTTATGCCTGTTACAGGAGAAGACGCCCCATCGTCCACACGTACGGCAATAGTAAAGCTGCTGTTGAAGGTGTCGGCAGCGATAAATGTGACGTCAGAAAGGAGTGCGTTCACATCTCCTATTGGACCACTGGCTACCCACACCCCGTTCACTGCATCATAGGTTGAAGTCACTATGCCTGAACTGCCTGTGCTCAGGCTCCCAGCAGACGGGTCGGACATCGTCAGCCTGACTGTTATTACACAACTATCCACATCGGTAACGACTATATCCTTAATATCAAGGGGGGTTCCTATAATAAAGCTTTCCGCTGCATCCATGTTCGTGGCCCCGGGTGCGTCATTGACCGGTGCAACTGCGATTGTTGCGGATCCTACCGCAGAGACATCAAGGCTGTCATCAAACACCTGATAATCAAAAGTCATATTTCCAAAGAAATCGGGATCTGGAGTAAATGTAAATGTAGAACCGACACCTCCAGTACCGCCGCTCAAACTGAGGGTACCATTGACTACATTGCTGATACTTACGTACAGGTCGGCATCTGCATCATCTACGTCGGCTGCACCGATAAAGGCCAGCATCTCTCCATGGGTGTATATCTTTTGTAAATCTTCAGTGCCAGTATCTCCAGCCGTAGCTGAAACAGTCGGCGGATCATTTGCTGGAGAGATTGAAACCGTAGCAGCACCCGTTGCTGAAGCAGCCAGATCGTCATCAAACACCTGATAATCAAAGGTCATGTTTCCGACAAAGCTAGGGTCGGGAGTAAAGGTAAAAGTGGTGCCCGCACCACCTGTACCGCCGCTCAACGTGAGAGTACCATTGATCACGCTGCTGATACTGATATACAGGTCCGCATTCACATCGTCCACATCAGTCGCACCGATCAGGGTCAGCATGTCCCCATGGGTGTATATCTTGTCGATATCTTCAATACCGGTATCATTCGCGGTAGCTGAAACGACAGGAGCCTCGTTAATATTATTGACCGTTACGGTAAATAGCTGATTTGTGCTTAATAACCCTGTATCAGTGCTGGTAACAGTTACATCCACCGTTGGCTCTGTCTCGCGATCGAGGCTCTGGCCTGCTTTAAGTTTAAGCTGACCTCCCACAACCTCAAACCGGGCATCATCAACGATGTAGGTATGAGTGTCACCCGTGTCGGGGTCTGTAGTTGAGAGATTGCCGATTACTGCTCCGGAAGCATTTTCATCAACAGTGAGGTTGTCCAGTGCAATTGCTGTTGGTGTTTCATTCAGGTCGCTTACTGTTACCGTTATAGTCTTGTCAAAGGTAAGACCTCCGCTGTCGGTAGTCCTGACAATTACTTCGTAGCTCGATTTTGCTTCATAATTAAGAATTCCTGCACTAAGGATCAATTCGTCAGAACCGGCTCCGCCAATGGAAAATGCTGCCTGATCTGCTCCGCCAACCAGTGTATAGGTGAAGGTATCGCCTAAATCTGGATCGGTAGATGTCAGAGTCCCTATACTACTACCGCCTGAGGTATCAACATTCTCATCAATGGTGCTGGCGCTGATTGAAACATCTGTTGGATCTTCATTGAGATCATTAACTGTGACAGTGATGGTCTTATCAAAGGTCAGGCCTCCTGAGTCGGTGGTTCTGACGATGACTTCATAGCTGCTCTTTGCCTCGTAGTTCAAGATTCCTGCTGTAAGGATCAGCTCATCAGAACCTGCACCGCCTATTGAGAATACTGCCTGATCAGTTCCTCCTACAACAGAGTAGGTGAAGGTATCACCTGAATCCGGGTCAGTTGACGTCAGAGTGCCTATACTTGATCCCCCTGAGGTGTCAACATTCTCATCTATCGTGCTGGCACTGTTAGAAACATCTGTCGGGTCTTCGTTTAAGTCATTAACCGTCACGGTTATAGTCTTATCGAATGTAAGGCCGCCGCTGTCTGTAGTGCGGACGATGACTTCATAACTGCTCTTTGCCTCATAATTCAGTATTCCAGCAGTCAGGATCAGCTCATCAGAACCGGCTCCGCCTATGCTAAAGCTTCCCTGATCTGCACCGCCTACAAGAGTGTAGCTGAAGGTGTCGCCACTATCCGGGTCAGTGCTGGTCAGCGTGCCAATGCTTGAACCTCCTGAGGTATCAACGTTCTCATCTATTGTACTTACACTGATTGAGACATCCGTGGGATCTTCATTTAAGTCATTGACCGTTACGGTTATAGTCTTATCAAAGGTCAATCCACCGCTGTCAGTGGTCCTGACAATCACTTCATAGCTGCTCTTTGCTTCAAAGTTCAGAATGCCCGCAGTGAGGATCAATTCATCAGAACCTGCCCCGCCAATGGAGAAGTTCCCCTGATCTGCTCCACCTACCACGCTATAGGTAAAGGTATCGCCGCTGTCAGGGTCGGTGCTGGTTAAGCTACCGATGCTGCTGCCGCCTGAAGTATCGACGTTTTCATCAATAGTGATTGCACTGATTGAGACATCTGTCGGATCTTCGTTTAAGTCATTAACTGTAACAGTGATAGTCTTATCAAAGGTAAGGCCGCCGCTGTCTGTGGTTCTGACGATGACTTCATAACTTGATTTAGCTTCATAATTCAGGATACCGGCTGTAAGGATGAGCTCATCAGAGCCTGCTCCGCCGATGGAGAAGACTGCCTGATCAGCTCCACCTACAACGCTATATGTAAATGTATCACCTGAATCCGGATCAGAAGATGTCAGAGTTCCTATGCTTGCACCGCCAGATGTATCTACATTCTCGTCAATATTGCTTGCGCTGATTGAAACATCTGTAGGATCTTCGTTTAAGTCATTTATTGTTACTGTTATCGTCTTATCAAAGGTCAAGCCGCCAGAATCAGTCGTCCTCACAATTACTTCATAGCTACTCTTTGCTTCATAATTCAGAATTCCAGCTGTCAGGATCAATTCATCAGAACCTGCACCTCCGATTGAGAAGCTCCCCTGATCAGCTCCGCC
>CALZGI010000124.1 GCA_945786855.1 Thermodesulfovibrionia bacterium
CCTGGTTGTAATATTCCACGGCTTCTTCGACGCTCATGCCGGGAGGGAGCTTTACCTGGTGGATTTTGACTTTCTTAAAGAATTTCTTCTTTACTGTTCCGAGGCGTGTGTTTAGACTGTTTACACTATTTGTGCCCGTTGCATCGTTCCTGTCCCTGTATTTAATCAGAATCTCACCGGGAACATATTCAGCTGCCCTGACATGGACGGCAAAGGATGAAATGTTCAGCAGTATGATCACTGCAGATGAAATAAGAAAGGCGAAAGTTTTGTTCATTTTTGTCCTCTGTGTGTATATGTTATTCCCGGTTCGAATAATTTATATTCGGTACAGGTTATTTTTCGGCAGTCTGGTCCTCTAACTTTAACGTATTTGCCAGCCGGGCAAAATTTTCAATATTTAGATTTTCAGGCCGCAGTCCCGGATCGATGCCGGCCCTCACCAGACTGTCTCTTATTCCCTGAAATTTCTTCAAACTGTTCAGCAATGTTTTTCGTCTCTGTGAAAAGGCTGATTTTACGATATCCCTGAATAATGTTTCATCATGGACCTTGAAAAGAGGGGAAGGGGAAACCTCGAAGTGCACGACTGCGGAGTTGACTTCAGGAGGCGGAGAAAATGCTTTTCTGGACACAGTAAACTTCAGTTCAGGCTTTGTGTACATCTGAAGGGCGATTGAGAGCACTCCGTATTCTTTGCCGCCCGGCGCAGCAACGATTCTTTTTGCGACTTCTTTCTGCATCAACAGGGTCATGGACGGGACTTTCTTCCTGAACTCAAGGATTTTAAATATGAGCGGAGTAGTGATGTAATAGGGGATATTGGCCACGACCCTGAAATTGCCCTGAATTGTATCATAGGGAAATTTCAGGGCGTCGGCAGTCACAATTTCTACGTTCTCCCTTGATGAGAGGTTCTCTTTCAGCCTGCCCGTTAATTTTTTGTCAAACTCTATGGCGATGACTTTTTTTGCCGATGATGAAAGGACCTTTGTTAATGATCCGGTTCCGGGGCCTATTTCCACGACCGTGTCATCAGGGAGAAGACCGCTGCAACGAACGATTTTTTTCAATATGTTCGGATCAAAAAGGAAATGCTGGCCGAAGGGTCTTTTCATTGCGTTCTCAGTAGTACCTCCCTGACATCACCTGTATGGGTAAAGACAATATATGATTGTACCTCCTGAGTCCGAAATAGTTTCATTACTGCCTTTGAATACAGGCTGAGCTGGGGGGTATAGGTATTTAAAAAATATCGAATATCGCTTTCCTTCACAGGAAATGTCTTGTAATCGTATATCCTGTAGCCTCCGCCACATGGGACGAGACGGTCGATTCTTCCCCTGTAAACGACATCATCTTCTTCATAGACAAATGATAACTCGGCATATGAACCCTCTTGCGGCGCTATGATGCTTTTCCAGATACCTTTTTGCCTGAGCCCTGCTATATCCTTTTTAATAATTGATATCATACCTTCTCTCTCGTCTTCTGGAATCCTCCCGGCATCAAGCATTGTTTCTGTTTTTGCCGGGATGTCACCTTCTTCTATGTATCCTTTTGAAACAGCCTCAAAAATTCTATGCAGAATATCGCCTATAACAACCCAGCCTTTTCCATGCTGACTTTTTACATCGACAATTTCAGTAACTGACTTCCAGGGGGTCTGTTTTTTCAATGTCAGTGCAGTTACTTCTGCCGGACAGGCAGGTTTTTTCACCGTGGCTTTCACAGGGGAATGCCGGCGGGGAATCTGAACATCTTCTTCCTGAAGTACCGACAGTCCGGGGGATGCTGTTTCAATACTGTAAGATGTCCCTTCCTTCTCAAGGCCGAGGCCCTGCCTGAGAAAGGTCAGAAAATTCCTGTCCCTGCTGTTCCATTGACCCACCAGGACCAGGGCTTCTTCAGCTCTTGTCGCTGCAACATAGAAGAGTCTTTTCTGCTCTTCCTCCTCTTTTGCCCGGTGCAGGATAAAATCTTCATCCTGTCTGCGGATAGACGGTTCAGGTTCAGATTTGAAGCAGAATTCTCCCTCTTTTTCAAACAGCAGGTCTTCTCCTGTTTTCAATGTGAAGGGCTCCTCAATTCCCGGGACAAAAACAACGGGGAATTCAAGTCCTTTTGCTGCGTGAACGGTCATTAGTTTTACAGCGTTCATGCCTTCAGCATTGACATTGGCTTTGGGCTCTTCATTCTTGTTCATGGTCTGTTCAAGAAAATCCCGTATTCTGAGAATGGATTTCCCCTTTGACTCATGGTTCTCAATAATCCTGATAAATTTTTTTATGTTCGCCTGTCTCTGGGGTTCGTGAAATTGTATCCAGGCTTTTGTATCAGTCAGGATTCTTTCAATTAACTCTGAAACCGGTACGTGCGGAAGCTGTGCACGCCATTCCCGGAGATGGGACAGGGAATCCTGTCCGCTGATGTTCAGCTTTGCATAAAGGCAGTCTCCTTCAAGGTTTATAATTTTATTGATTTCCCCTTCATTGATCTCAAATAACGGACTTTTTAACAGGACATAGAGATTGTAATCATCCCTTGGATTGGAGAGAAAAAAGACAAGGGCCCGAAGCATGGCAACTTCTGGCTCCTGATAGAATCCAATTCCTTTGACAGCTACAAAGGGGATGCCGTATTGCCTCAGCGCCGCTTCATACTTTTTTAGATGGGTCCTTTTTCTTAAAAGAATGGCCATATCCATAAATGTGCAGGGCTTCCGGTTTCCCCTATGCCTGTCAGTAAGCAGAAAGTTCTCTGCCAGTTCCAGAATTCTCCGGGCAATAATGTCAGCCTCTTTCTGTCTGACTTCCCCTACAGTGCTTCCCTCATTCTCCAGCAGAATAATTTCGACCCTCCCTTCTTCGCTGCCTGTCCTGCAGGCGCTGATGGGACTGTATTGAGTGATCCAGGGGGGACTGTTTGTGCCGGCTGCCATGATTTGTGAAAAGACCCGGTTTGTAAACTCTACAATTGCCGGACGGCTTCGGTAATTTTCCTTCACTTCTTCGTAGTGAAACTCATCTCCGAGCCAGATCGATAGTTTGTCCTTTGCCCGCCGGAAAATTTCAACATTTGCCCCCCGGAAAAAATATATGGACTGCTTTTCGTCACCAACGAAAAAAATGGTGGGCTTTGTCCCGTCCTCCCTCTTTGCTCCCATTCCCGAACGCCATTCCTCGGTCAGGCTGTTGATGATCTCCCACTGGAAGCTGTTCGTGTCCTGAAACTCATCTACCAGGATATGATCTGTCTTTTCATCAAAGGCATAGAGAATATTTGCCCATTCAGGATTTTCAGTCAGCATTTTGAAGGCTATATGCTCAAGGTCGCTGAAATCCAGAGTACCTTTTGACCTCTTGAACGACCTGTATGTATGCAGACATTCTTTGTAAATCTCATATATCTTTTCAGTTCTCTTTACATGTTCCTGAATTACTGTATCTTTCCAGTACAGGTATATCTTCTGTGCCCAGTCACGGTAATCACTGATGTTCTTCAATAAAGGATCAGGCCTCTTGCGGGGCTCTCTGCCCTTCGTTAAAAAATAATTTTCTATCCTGGCCCTCCCCCTGTCCGGACCTTCCTGAAAAAAAGAGTCATACCCCTCTATTAAATCACTTATTGCCGGCCATGACTTGAGTTCATCAATAAATGGGGTAGATTGAGGGATGTGCCGGTACGTGCAGGCATCCAGGGAAAAAGGGCTTTTCTGGAAAAGATAATCTACAGTGCTTCGAAGCGTGTCAAGACCTCTGAAGCCTTTTTCGCTGATTGCCTGAAGGAACATATCATGGCCTTTACTCCCTTTGCCCGCATCCATCAGAACTTCATAGAGGATTTCTTCCCATCTCATTGCAGACTCAATGGCGTCATTGACCCTGTAATTGGGATCAATTGCCGCTTCAAAGGAAAATCTTCTGAGCAGGGTTCCGCAAAAGGAATGGATTGTGGACACTCTCATAAGAGGCATCCTCTCGAGGAGATTTATAAACAGGCTGCGGTCTTCAATATTCAGTATTCTGAGAATCCTCTGTTTCATCTCTGCAGCGGCCTTGTCTGTAAATGTAATGGCAAGAATCCTCTCCGCACTGACTCCGCTCTGAAGCAGGGCGATATAACGCCGGGCGAGCTTCTCAGTTTTGCCGGAGCCGGCAGGGGAAGAGATAATGACACTTTTATTTATGTCGAGATAACTTTCCATAATTATTTTGAACCGCTACAGAACGGTTTGTGAGAGCAGTATCTGCACTCTGGTTCTTTAAATGGAGTTGCCGGAAATATCCCCTTTTTCATATTTTCCACCAGCCTGTTCGCTTCTTCGAGGGCATTCCGTACATAATCTTCCATATCTTTCTTCTTTGGATACCAGTCAATACGTCCCTCTTTTAAAGAGTAGTATCCGGTTTTATCTACAGGCCCGGTGAAATTTTCCTGCCACATGGCCGCGTACAGGGGCATCTGCAGGCTGTCCCTGTCGAGAGCGCCGGTTTTGTAGTCCAGCAGTCGTACCGGGCTGTCAGTTTCCGGTTCTTTCCTTTGTGCCTTTACGTCGACTCTGTCAATCTTCCCTTTTAATTTCAGCCCCTTTATGTCGGCTTTCAGGCTTTTCTCAACCAGAGAGGGACTGAAGCCTTCCCTTCTGATACTGTTCTCCTGTTCCCTCAACAACGGGGACAGCTTCCGGAATATTTCCTGCGCGACCCTTGTCCAGAACTCTCCGACCGGAAACTGTTTCAGACTTTTTTTCAGCCCCTGATAGAGTCTTTTGTTCATATCATCCAGATCTATGTCTCCATCTGTAAATACATGCTCCATTACCCTGTGTGCCAGCGTTCCCCAGAGCCTTGACTCAACTTCGAACCTGGGCGGGGCTTCAGGCTCGAGATCAAGCACTCTTTCAACATAGAAACGAAGAGGACATTTTCTGTAATAATCAATTGCTGTCACACTGATATAGCCTTTCAATATTCCGTTCATTTTATTGCGGAGAATTTCTGCTGTTTTTCTGTCTGAAAACATACCCTCTTTTCCGAAGAGTATCTTCCCGGAATTTATTCCCCGGGCTGCACCCTCATGGAGAAGAACGTCTTCTTCTGTGAATATGTCAGGCCTTGGTGGATTCATGGACTCTCCCCACTCAAGATAGGGAGAGGGGAGGAGTATCTTGTCGCCCTCGGCTGAGGGAAAACTGAACCAGGGATCATTTTTGGATGCATTCAGAAGCCTCATGAAATAGGCCTTTTGTCTTTTCAGGAAATACTCCAGATCGGGGATCCCCAATGCTTTTTTCACTTTTTCCGGCAATATGGGGTCAATATCGGGTCTGGACGGCATGTCACCTTCCTGCATGCCGCCGAAAAACAATATTCTCGATTCAACTCCTGCTGCAAGTTCATAGTTCAGGATTTTTACTCCCTCTCTGTTTTCCTCCGACCCCTGCATACTCCCCAGGAGATATTTCAGGTAAAATGCGGGGGGCTCGGTGTTTTGAGGAGTGTGGCCGCAAAGGTCTGCAAACTGCTTTAACTCACTGAGCCTCTTATGAATCAATTCCCTTAATTCATCCCCCTGAACCGCTGAACGGGAAAATGCAGGAGAATCAAAAAAACCGAGGCGTTCCAGCGCTGATTCAAGGGAAGCTGCAAAGAATTTAAGACTCTTTTCGCTTTTTAAATGTTCTATTATGTTCGTAACGAACTCCAGCCCTTCCTGGAACTGGCCAAGGAGTTCCTGTTCGCGCCCGGAGATTTCATCTCCTATGGAATTCATAAGAATATCCTTAAGGGAAAGCCATGAATGAATTCCCTTCACAATTCCGGCCCTGTATGCATAACTTACTGCCCGTTCTTTCACAACAGCCGGAACTGCAGGAAGACAGGGTGATATCAGGAGCGACAGAAAGTCAGTCCTCGGATAGTCTTCTTCTATACAGGTAATCAATTCTCCCAGAGTAATCAGCGGGCCCGTTGCGGACAGGTTATAGTGCCCTATGCTTACCGGGACCCCCTGTTTCCTGAAGACTCTCCTTGTCATTGGCAGATACTTTTCAAGAACCGGAAAAGAGACGGTTATCTCCCAGGGATTTACCCCTTCGAGTATTAATTTTTTTATATTCCGGGCGATCCCTTCGACTTCATCTTCCATTGACGGATAGACATAATGAACAGCTGAAGTCCTGAGGGCAGGGCCGTTTACTTTTTGTGTTTCCAGGTCAGGATTGAGGGACAGAACATGCTTCAGGACATCAGTTTTTTCTTCTGCCAGGATCAGGATCTGTTCAGCTTTGTCCATGAGTGCCCCGATGATTTCACATTCCAGGCCGGAGGGATCATAAAATCCGTCGATAATAACTAACGACGGAGACAGGTGCTCCTGTATTGCAGAAATACTTTCTTTCAGAATATCATCGGGGTCGAGGAGTTGTCTCGTCCTGAGCCTGTCCTCATATAATTGAAGAATATCCAGAGACGTATCCGCCCTTTGGGCTGCCTTTTCTTCGAATATGAGATGTCCGATTTCTTCTCTGACCTGAGCAAGGTCTTTGTGCGGCATATAGTGCCTGATTTTCTTCAGGAGGGCCGATAAAATGCGCGCGTATCCTATATTTCTGTCTTTCAGAATATCACAGAGGATGAGCGTCCTCACCGGATCGGAAATTGATTCCTGTGTGCCGTACTTTTCATGAAGGTCACGGGCAAGCTGCGTTAACGTATAGGCCTGAAATGGAATGTACGCCATGGACCCGGCTGTTTTTTTCAGATGGGTATGGAACTGGCTTTTTGCTGATGAAAGAGAGAAATTGTTCGGACCAATGTATAAAACTGATGAATAATCATTCCCGGGGCATCGGGAAAGGAGCTGTCTTATGAGAGGGGCTTTTCTGTTCCCTGTCCCGGGTCGGGCTATGAAGAGTGTACCTTTTTTCATTGATGTATAGAGGGTAATATTATTTTGTGGCTTCGCGCACGCGAGTGGATTAATTCCTGTCTCCCCCTTTGAAAAAGGGGGATGAAGGGGGATTTTATAATTATAATCTCTTCCATTGAATGCATTCTGCGAATACTATACTAAATGTCATTCCTCTGCTTTTACAATGGAATCATTGCGCCCATCCTTTTTCACCCGACATCCTGTTTGAACTGGCGATAGTACCGATGCAACCTAATCTCAAAGCCTGTGCTAATATAGACTGCTATGAAACGAGTAGTAATTACGGGCATTGGCGCTGTTACACCCCTCGGCAACGATAGTGAATCAACCTGGAACGGCTTAACAAAAGGGCTGTCGGGGATACAAGGCATATCAAAATTTGACCCTTCCGGCCTCCGGAGCAGAATTGCGGGGGAGCTCCGGAATTTTAATCCTGAAGCATATCTTTCGAAAAAGGATGTGCTGCGACTTGACCCCTTTGTCCATTATGCGGCAGCGGCGGCACTGATGGCGGTTGAAGATGCAGGGTTAATAAAGAAGCGGTCAGAACAGCAAAAAGAGACAGAAATAGACCGGCTTTCTAAGGACGGACTTTTGAACTCGGCGGCGGTCATTATCGGCTCCAGCAGGGGCGGCATAACCAGTATGGAGAAAGCACTGGAGGGGCACCTGACTCGGGGCAAACCTTTTTCAGCTTATTTGATGTCTTCCAGTACGATAAACATGGCTGCATCTTATATATCCATGCGGCTCGTTACGAAGGGGCCGGCCCTCGGGATATCCACTGCATGCGCCTCCGGGACAAATGCAATCGGGGAGGCGTTCAAAATGATCAGATCTGGTGAAATTGCTGCCGCTCTGGCAGGGGGGGCTGATGCACCGATCTGCAGGCTGGCCCTTGGAGGCTATGGCGCGTCAGGGGCCCTCTCAAGACGGAATGAAGATCCAGAGAAAGCGAGCAGGCCCTTTGACCGGGGCAGGGACGGCTTTGTGGTTTCTGAAGGCGCCGGTGTGCTCGTCCTGGAAGAAATGGTATCTGCACTGGGGCGGGGAGCAGATATATATTGCGAACTGGCAGGCTACGGGACATCATCAGATGCCTTCCATCAGACAAAGCCCGACAGTGAGGGCGAAGCCCTTGCAATAAAAAAGGCCCTGAATGATGCCCGTGTTTTGACGGAAGAGGTGGATTATATAAATGCTCACGCCACATCGACGCCCGTTGGAGATTCAACAGAGGCTGCGGCGGTCAGAAAAGTGTTTGGCAAGCGTTCTGCTGAAATTCATGTCAGCTCCTGCAAATCAATGCTGGGCCATATGCTCGGAGCTGCTGGAGCCGTCGAAGCTGCAATTACCGCTCTGACGATACGCAGAGGGGTGATCACACCTGGAATAAATATTGAGGACCCTGATCCTGCATGTGACCTGAATTTTGTTGATGTCGTAACAGACAAAAACATACAGGCAGCCATATCAAATTCCTTTGGGTTTGGGGGGGTGAATGCGGTCCTTGTTCTGAAGAAATTTGAAGAGTAATATCAGATTCTGCATTTCCCTCATTTCAGTGCTATCCCTGCTATGCCTGGAATCACAGGGGGCTGCTAAATGTTAACCGCAGTGTAGCATGAATTTTTAGATTATTATTTATATACAAAGTAATTGAGAAATGCTAAAATTGAAAATAATTAATTCATCCGACAAAGCCCAACCCTTTGTGAAGAGGGGGCGGAAAGCTACGGATCTTTTTGCAGCAAGATGACCGGGCTGCCGAAGTGAACAGACTTCAGCAGCCCGGTTTTTTATATTTGGTTCACGAATAGTTTTTCGATCGGATGCTTACATTAGAAAAGAGGGGGGGAGGGGCTACTAAATTTTCTGATTTCAGCAGCAAACGGTAAAAACAAAATGATTCTTACTATCAGCTTTTTAATACGCTCAGGAGGATTTTATGAAAATAAGCACTGTTCTTTCCCCTCTTGCCGCAGCATTGGCATTTCTTTCCATAGTTCTTTCAGGCGGGATTGCCTGTGCTGAAGACATGTCTGATATTTACAGTCTTGCACTCAAACAGGACCCGCGTTTTCTTGGGTCAGAATTCCAGCACGAGGC